>CAYSHJ010000416.1:0-14917 GCA_964430385.1 uncultured Planctomycetaceae bacterium | reverse complement strand
CATGACCACCGGCACGCCTCCAATGCCGGGAATCAGGAAGTTCAAAAAATCCTCGTTGCCGCCGCGAGCCGTCAGCCCGTGACGCATCAGCCAGTTGAAACGCGGCTCGCCGCCGAGCGACTTGACCAGCCAAAACCAATCTTGGGCCGTGCCGGGAAAGGGTGCTCCCGAAAACACGACCAGCTTGCCGAAGCCGACGTCCGCCAAGCGGAACGGCGGAGTCTCGCGCGTCCATTCGCCGACGACATGAGGTGGTGGCGAGGTCGACGAGACAGCGCCGCTGGTGTCAACGCTCACGATCTGCGCCGTTCGCCGATCGTCGATCTTCGCTTCGGACCACGTCCACGATCCGCCTGAAGAAGCTACAGCGCTGAGCTGTTTTCGGACCTCATCGAGTTCTTTTGGCGACTCACCAGCGGCCGTGATCAGCAGAGTTCCGCCGCAGCGAGTCCACTGCCACAAAGCCGTCCGCGTTTCGCGATCGAGTGTCGACAACGTGTTGAACGGCACGGCGACGAAATCGAGTCCGCTGTAATCGATCCAGGAATGTGGCAGCGAACTGGCCGACAAGACCAAGCTGTTCGAGCCGCGATGACCGTAATGCGAATGCGATCCGCTGCCGCTGAAGGTCGTTCCGCCTCCACCCGTGTAGCGGAACGTCGTCACGCCGTCCTCGAAGGGCTGCAAGTCAACGACGCTTTCGGAAACCACCACCAGCCCAGGCTGCCCGTACTCCCACTGGTAACTTTGGGGTAACGAAATGGAGCGGGACATCTTGTCCAAGACACCACCACGGTCTTCGACGCGAAACTCGCCGTTGATCGTTTCGCTGACCATCGGGACGGACAACGTGAGCGACAGTGTCGCGTTCTGAGGAACTTCCAGCGTCCGCCGAACTGTCGGCAGCGACTGATTCACCTTGACGATGCGGAAGGTGAGCACTCGCGTCGGCCCACGATTGACGACCCGCACTCGCACCGGGCAGTAACCACCGTGATTGCACCCGACCCAGCGCGTATCGACGTTCACCTGCAAATCGTGTCCGCTGAGCGTGAACTGCTCCCCCGACGCAGGAACCTCATCCGCAAAGCCACACACCAGGGCGATGCATAGCAGGCCGATGCGCCAGCCGATCACCAATCGCCGCCGTCCGAATCCGGAAGACAGTAAGCTCACCAAGAGTTCTTCGGTTGTGAACGGAGTATTGAGGATTTGCAATTGATTGACAGCTCAGTGCTTCTCCGCCGCTTCGGCGTTCATTGCCTTGGTGGGCTTCTCCGACTCGGGTGTTTTCGGCTTGGGCACGAACGGGTGAGTCTTCTCCCATTCCATCCAGAATTTGGACGGCGTGGTCTTGCGCCACATCGCCAGGGCGTTGCCGACGTGACTAAAGTACGTGTAGTTTTCAAGAATTTCGGACTCTTTCATATCAAGTGTGGTCTTGATGATCCACGCCGCCGCTTGCCGGATTTGTGCTCGCGGCGGATGTAATTCCTCGGGCGCGATCGACAGCCATTCCAGATGATGGCCGGTGACGATCACGTGTCGGGACGGCGGAATCGAGAGATCCGGCGACTTGACGGATTCTTCGCCGTTGGGCCAGTTGTACGGCCAGTGACCGTCCTCGAACTGGCTGACCTTCAGGATTTCGCGAACGGATTCCAAGTGTTTGACGATGTTAGCCCGCACGTCATCAGAGACCACATCGAACTGATCGTCCAGCCGCAGCAGTACAGTCAACGAATACAGCCGGTGCGTGCCGCCGCAGGTTCCCATTTGCTTGTGCCCGCGGAGCAGCCGTTGCGCCAGCATGTCGAACGACATCTTACGTCCATCCGCCAGTTCCCAATTCTTCGTCGGCGGCAGCCACAGGCCGAACGCCATCACGGACCATTCCGTCTCGCGCTCGTCAAAACGGAAGTCGTGCAGAGCCTCCCGAAGCACGTCGCGAAAGGTGAGGTCACGGCGAGTCGGCGTGAACACCGGTTGTGACAGAGGCACGCCCGCCTCGGTCAAGCACGCCAGCAAGTGGTCGTGATGCACGGACGCCGAACCATTCTCGCGGCCCCAGCGAACGTAAATGCCGTCGTCTGGACGGTCCTGCAACAGCGGCTCGGTCTTGTCACCCCACGAGGCCACGAAGCGTCCGTGATCGACCAAGAAGTCGCGCATTTGGATGCCGGAGAGGGCGTCAGGGTCTTGAAACGTCGCGTCGACACACCACGTCCGCAGCGCGTGCTCGACGTGATTCGGCTTGGTTTTCTGGGCCGGAAAGTGTGGGACGATTTGCTTGAGCACTCCGGCCAATTCGTCATCGCTGACCAAATCCGGGTCGTCGTACAAGGGAGTGATCTCGATCGCCTTGTCCCGGTCCAGTGGGATCTCGACAGGCTGCGGATGTGCCGAAACCACGCGCCGCACTTGCCGTTGAGCTTCGGGAGTCAGCGACGCGTACGACCATGTGAACGCCGCCACGATCGGAATCTGCAACACCATCAACGTGATCGACGGCACGCGACGCAGTTTCATGATCGCCCCACTGACCCATCTCAAACGTCAAAGTTCAGATCTCGAATTTGAGATCTCAGATCACAGATGACACGGACTAGATCGTCTTTCGTCGGACGAACACGGCTCCTGTGTTATCCGAGTAGCTCAGTCGCCACTTCTCGTTCTCCTTCAGCCGGCGAATCAATCCGCCATGCGACACGTCGCTCAGCAATAACAGGTTAATTCCGTAGCGATCCAGCAGGCCGTCCCATTCCGACGAACCACGGATCATCGAGACATAGTCTTTCCAGACCTCGCTCGGCACCAGATGCGCGTGCGAAGCGACGAAGACTTTCAATTCTTGCGGCCCGTCCCACAGTAGATAATCGCCCCATTCGAATGTATTGAAGGCCTGTCCGCGCGGCAGCCGATTCTCGCTCGACAGTTTCTTCAGATGCTCGACGACGGCCAGCGGTGTCTCGCTAGAGACGTATTTTTCGAGTTTCAGTTTGGCCTTGTTCCCGTGCAGCAGTCGGTCGCCGAACGGCGTCCCGGCGAAACAGATGAAGACCAGTCCGGCCGTCACGAAACTCCAGCGGCCGTTCCGCGGTGACGGCGTCATGCGTTCCAGTGGCATGACGCGAGTGTGCCAAATCGCACTGGCATGCATCATGCCGTAATAGGCCGCGAGCGGCATCCACCAGACCAACATCCGTGACGACCACAACGCCGCCGCTCCGAAGCCGAACAACAACAACACCTCGGTCGAGGTCACGCGGCGAGGACTCAACCGATACAGCACGATGAGCACCACTGAAATCACCGCCGTCGCTTGTCCTTGCAACATCCGTAATTGGAGCGGCGCCCATTCGTCCAAATCGGCTAAGTTTGCATTGCGCGCGATGTTCAGCACCTCCGCGTACAGCCGCACACCATACGGATTGAGCAATACGGCCGCCGCGGCCAACTCCATCAACAGCACGAGTCGCCGCACATGGCTGTCTCGCTGGATCGCTCGAAACTCGCCGCAACGAATGACCACATCGATCGAGCGGCCTGCGGCCATACCCGCGAGCAACGCCAACCCCAGCAGAAATGAGCCGTGAGTGTTGGCCCACAGACAAAACAGCACGGGCACGGCGAACCAATGCCACGCGCGACGATGTCGCGATGTGGCCAAGGTGAGCAACATCACGAAGCAGGTCATGCCGACCAATTGCGGACGGACAATCGTCAGATGCTGCCAACATCCCCACGACCACAGAAATACGCCCAGCAAAGCCACCCCCGCGCTCCGCGACCGTTGATAGCCGCGATAAAGCAGCAAGCTCGCCATCAGTGCGATCGCCGCCGCGTTGGCGAAACTCATCGCGGTGAAGCCCAGCCGGTCATAGGCCGCAAACGCGATGACTTGTGTCAGCCAAGCCGTGTCGACGAACAGGACGCCGGCCGACAGTGGCATCAGTGGCTCCGTGACCGGCAGCGCCTTTGCCGCGACAATCGTGCGGCCGTATGCCAGGTGCCCCCATAGGTCTGTGTGCCACAGTGGTTGAAAATAGCTGATGTACACAAAAAACAGCCCGATCGCCGCCGTGAAGCCCGCCACGACGCGCGACAACTGCATGTGCCCGGGAACTTTGTCGTCGAGCAGCGAAGCGTCGGCGAGCGGCTGAGGTGTTGGCGAGGCGGTCGTTTCCACGTGCGGTGCCTGCGGCGGAGTCAGCGACGAAGCCATAAGGACGGCCCGTGATTGTGTCGCAAAACGCCCACACCGGCAAACCGCTCAACACAATCTCGTTCCCACGCTCCGCGTGGGAACGCACGCTTTGACGTTCTGCGTTGGGTCGGTCCGCCGCGGCGGATTCGCTTGAATTCATGACAACGGATCGCGACGCAGAGCGTCGAAACTCACGTTCCCACGCCGAGCGTGGGAACAAGATCACCCGAGACCGCTGGGTTGAGCATCGCATGCCGTCCCGTCGGCCGATATGCTCGGCGGAAACACCTCCGCCGACACGGCCAGAGATCATGATCACATCGGATTCACGTTCGCTCAGTTCGCTGGATTCAACCACATCGCACGCTCCGGTGCGCGAACACCCGCTGACCGCGGAGCACCAGCACGCCTGGCTGAAGCGTCTGTATCAACACGTCGCCGATCGCATCCAAGCGGAACAGCAAGCGGCCGAAAAGTACCGCGCCGAATCCGCAGCCATTGAACGAGACTTCGAGGTCTCGATCCAACAGCGGACCGAAACGCACGAACGCGAACGTTCCACGCTACAGGCTGAATTCGACAAAGCGGTGATCGACGCTGGCACCGAGTACGCTCACGATTACTCCGCCGCTAAGCAAGAGTTCGACGACGTCCTGGCCGCCGTTCAGCAGCAAGCCACGACGGACACCGATGCCGTCGAGCTGAAGCATGAGGAAGACCAATGGATGGTCCTTTCGTATTTCGACGAAGAGGCCGAGGGGAGCCCGAAGCAGCAGTTCGACATCTTCCGCTCGACGATCGAAAAGTCACGCGAGCAATTGCAACTCGCAACGAACGAAATCGAAATCCAAAAGCTGCAAGCCGACAGCTTGATGCGCCGTCGCCGACAAGACCTCGAAGTCGCACCGCCCGAGCCGGAAAAGGCCACGCTGACGACGGATCTCGACGCGGCACGGGCTCAATTCCACGAAGCGTGCGAGACCGTCCGCAGCCAATTGCTCGCGCTCAAGAGGCTGCGCGTTCCCGCATTGTTTGGGGGGCCGCTTCCGTTTGTGCTCGCTTTCGGAGCGTGGGCACTGCTGTTCGGCATCACCGGCTTCGCGATTGATCCGGCTGTGTTGCCGGTGCAAACGACACTCTCGCGAGTCGAATGGCTGGTCATCTGTGGACTGGTGATGCTGTTTCCCGTCGTCATTGCGATGTGGATTCTGCTGGCCATCGGTCGGGGGCAGTCATCCGCGTTGTACGTCGACTTGTTTGAACAGCACGTCGTCGCACAAAAAGCTCGGTTGCGTTGGGATAAGTTGGCGAATGCGGAACTCAAACAGCGCGAGGACAAATTCCTGGAATGGCAACGCGTCGTCACCGCGAAGCGCGATGGCGGAATGAAGAAAGCAGACCATGCACTCGCCGCGACGTTGCAGCGCATCGAACACCGCCGCGACACGGAGTTCGCCGCCGCTCAAAGGAAGTACCCAGCCTTGCTCGACGCGCTTACACAACGTCGCGATCAATTGCTCCGCACGGCGGAGACCGATTACCCGCAGCGATTGGAAAAACTCAAAACTCGCTTCGAGTGGGATCTCGATCGGGAGCGGAAGAGGCACGACCAAGCGGTCGATCTGTGCAGCAAGCGGTTCCAAGCGGCGTGGCGGTCGATGGCCGAACGCTGGCTGAGCAATTGGCAGGAAATCGAGAACGACGCGGCCGAAATGAACCGGCTGTCGGACGACTGGTTCCGCGACTGGGAAACACTTGGCCGAAACGCCCTCAAGCTGCCGTCCACGATCCCGCCGGCCATTCGACTGGGAATGTTCGAGGTCAATCTGGCCGCGATTCCTCAGGGCCTACCGGCCGAACCGCAGCTCGTGCCCGAACGGACAACGCTGACTCTGCCTGTTTGCTTACCGTTTCCGGAACGGCCTTCGTTGTTATTGAAGGTCGCCGACGAAGGTCGTTCGGCCGCCGCGCGGGCATTGCAAAACACGATGCTGCGTCTGCTGACGACATTGCCCGGCGGCAAAGTTCGGTTCACGATCCTCGATCCAGTCGGATTGGGCGACAACTTCGCCGCCTTCATGCATCTGGCCGATTACGACGAACTGATGATCACCAGCCGGATTTGGACAGAACAATCGCACATCGAGCAGCGACTGGTCGACCTCACGGAGCACATGGAAAACGTCTTCCAAAAATATCTCCGCAACGAATTCCGTTCGATTCAGGAATACAACGAACACGCTGGCGAAGTGGCGGAGCCGTATCAAGTCTTGGTGGTCGCGAACTTTCCCGCCAACTTCAGCGACAACGCCGCGCGGCGTTTGGTCAGCATCGCACAAAGCGGCCCGCGCTGCGGCGTGTTCGTGCTGGCCAGCGTGGACACGAAGCTTCGCCTGCCACTGAACTTTGACCTCAAAGATCTCGAAAGCAACGCGACAGTGTTTGATTGGATCAAAGCAGATGGGTCACTCCGTGACCCGAACCTCGCGTCACCGAGTGACGCGGCGACTTTGACCGGCTTCGCGACCGCCGATCCCGAACTCCGTCCACTCCCGCTGCGACTTGACGCGCCGCCCGAACCCGACCTTTTCACACGACTTGTCAAAGCCGCCGGGCACGAATCGAAAGACGCTCGCCGAGTCGAAGTCGCTTTCGAACGGATCGCTCCGAAGGACTCGTCGCTATGGATGAGCGACAGCCGCGGCGGGCTAGACGTGCCATTGGGTCGCGCCGGAGCGACGAAGTTGCAGCACTTGCGGCTGGGCAAGGGAACTTCGCAGCATGTGCTCGTGGCCGGAAAGACCGGCTCCGGCAAATCGACGTTTCTGCACATTCTGATCACGAACGCCGCGCTGCATTACGGGCCGGACCAAGTTCAGTTCTATCTGATCGACTTCAAGAAAGGGGTCGAGTTCAAAACGTACGCGACGCACGAACTGCCGCACGCGCGAGTCATCGCGATCGAAAGCGATCGGGAGTTTGGCGTCAGCGTGCTCGAACGGTTGGACGGCGTTCTGAAAGAGCGCGGCGACATTTTCCGCGATCTCGGAGTGCAAGACATCGCCAGCTTTCGTGCGGCTCGTCCCGACCAGCCGATGCCGCGAATTCTGCTCGTCGTCGACGAGTTCCAAGAGTTCTTCGTCGAGGACGACAAACACTCGCAAACGGCGGCCTTGTTGCTCGACCGACTCGTGCGGCAAGGTCGTGCGTTCGGTATTCACGTGCTGCTTGGATCGCAGACACTCGGCGGAGCGTACTCGCTGGCTCGCAGCACGCTGGGACAAATGGCGGTGCGCATCGCGTTGCAGTGCAGCGAGAGTGACGCGCACTTGATCCTGAGCGAGGACAACACCGCCGCACGCCTGCTGACGCGACCGGGCGAAGCGATCTACAACGACGCGAACGGGCTGATGGAAGGCAACCACCCGTTTCAAATCGCGTGGCTCGACGACGACCGCCGCGATGTGCATCTCGGCAGAGTTCAAGAGCTGATGCACCGTCGTGGTGTGCATGTCCCGCCAGCGATCGTCTTTGAAGGCAATATCCCGGCCGACCCGCGCCGCAATAGCGATTTGAGAACGCTGATCGAAACGCCGCTGTGGGAGCACCCGTTGTCCGAAAAAATCACGTGGCTGGGCGAAGCGGTCGCGATCAAGGACCCTACCGCCGTCAGCTTCCGGCCACAAGGCGGTCAGAACCTCTTGGTCGTGGGACAAAACGAACCTGCCGTGATCGGCTTGCTCGCGACCAGTTTGATCAGCCTCGCGTGTCAGATGAGTCCCCGCGCGGGCGGCGAATCGCAATCCGAAATCCGCAATCCGAAATCCGAAATGCCCGCTGCCGATGGCAACGGTGACGCCAGCGACTCACAACCCGCCCCGCAGTTCATCATCCTCGACGGCAACCTGGGCGAGGGGCCGTCGATCGAAACCTGGCGGAGATTGAAAGAGACTCTGCCACATGATGTGCGACTCGGTGACCCACACGACGTGCCCGCCGTGCTGTCGAGTCTGTCCGCCGAACTCGCTTGCCGCGAACAAGCCGGCGCGGGCAACGAGTCGCCGATCTTTCTGGTGCTGTTCAATCTTGGCCGCTTCCGCGATCTGCGAAAGGCCGACGATGATTTCGGCTTCGGCGGTTTCGGTGGCGAGAAGAAAGTCAGTCCGAGCAAACAATTCGCCGACCTGCTCAAAAACGGTCCCGGCCTGGGCCTGCACACGCTCGCTTGGAGCGACACGTACAACAACGTCAGCCGCTGGTTCAGCTCGCAAACGCTGCGCGAGTTCGAACTGCGGATCGTTTTCCAAATGAGCCCTTCCGATTCGAGCAACCTGATCGACACCCCGCTCGCCGGCAAACTGGGCACGAACCGCGCGATCCTGCATTTGGTCGATCAAGGCTCGAACGAAAAGTTCCGTCCGTACGGGCCGCCTCCCGCCGAATGGCTGACCGACATCGCTCGCCGCTGGCAAGGCGACTCCGCCGATCAGGAAGTCGACACGAGCGTCCCCGTCGGCGAAGATTTGTCGCAGTTCACGATTTTGTGATGGAAAGTGATTGGGTCGGCGAATAGGTTGTGGTCGTGTTGGTGGCAACTATGATTCAGGCCAATGTCGCGTCAGCCCAAATACGATCTTGTTTATGCCCCGGAAGCAATCGACCATCTTGCCGACACTGAGTCCAAATACGACCGCGTCATCCGCCGAGCCATCGAAGAACAGTTAAGTCACACTCCACAGATCGAGACTCGCAATCGCAAGCCGCTGCGCCAACCATCGCCGTTTGGTTCGTCTTGAGAGTTGCGATGTGGGCCGATGAATCGATTTCGAGTCTTTTATAAGGTCAACATTGCGCAGCGATCGGTCCTGATTGCGGCCGTCGGAACTAAGGATCGCGGGCGTTTGCTGTTTAGCGGAGAGGAATTTCAGCCATGAAGGTCGCCCCACTCGCGGATGTCAAGGCACGACTGAGTGCGTATGTCAAACACTGCCAAACCGACGGACCTGTGGTCATCACGCAGAAGGGACGGCCCGTGGCGGCTCTCCTCGTGCCCGTGGATGAAGATGAATTCCAGCGTCTGATCCTGGCTCATTCGCCGCGATTTCAAGCGCTGCTGAACAAGTCGTACGCTAGCATCAAAGCCGGCAAGGGACTATCAAGCGATGAATTCTGGAAGGCTGTGAAGCGTCGCCGACGATTGAAGGCACGAGCCAAGCCGACGTGACCGCCTACGTGATGAGGTTGTGCAGTGTACCTACAAATGGCCAAACGAGTGCTGCTGGAAGCCGACAAGCGGCTGGTCGCCAAGTTCCTGTGGAACATGGGCGTCAAAGGGACGCTGTCGGTGATGAAATACAAACGCCGGATGAAAGAAGGAAAGTTCTTTCCGCCGTTTCTGTATGTGTCGGTGATCAACTCGTGCAATCTGCGGTGTCAGGGATGCTGGGTCGATGTCGCGGCGAAGCAGGAGCGGATTGAACTCGACGCCTGGAACCGGCTGATCCGCGAAGCGAAGGATATGGGCAACGTCTTCTTCGGCGTCGTCGGCGGCGAGCCGTTCATGCACCCGCAACTGCTCGACATGCTGGCCGCTCATCCGGATTGCTACTTCCAAGTCTTTACCAACGGTCACTTCATCACGGACGAAGTCGCCAAGCGATTGCGGCAGATCGGCAACGTGACTCCGCTGATCAGCGTCGAGGGAACCGAGATCATCAGTGACGAACGCCGCGGCCGTGACGGAGTGCTCAGCAAGACGATGCAAGGCATCGAAGCCTGCTTGCGAAACAACTTGCTGACAGGTGTCTGCACCAGCGTCTGCAAGACAAACATCGACGACTTGGTCACCGAGAAGTGGGTTGACCGGCTGATCGAGATGGGTGTGTTCTACACGTGGTTTCACGTCTATCGCCCAATGGGACCGGACGCCTGCCCGGACCTGTGTCTGACTCCGGAGCAACAGCTTCGCGTCCGAAAGTTCGTGGTCGAGATGCGCGCGAAAAAACCAATCGCGATCATCGACGCCTATTTCGACGGCGAGGGTCAAGCACTCTGCCCGGCCGCAACCGGCATCAGCCATCACATCAATCCGTGGGGTGACATCGAGCCTTGTCCGATCATCCAGTTCGCGAAGGAGTCGATCCACGACACGTCGCGCACGCTAGGTGAGAAGTTTTTGCAGTCGACGTTTCTGAAAGACTTTCGCGAACTGGCGCAAAAGACGACGCGCGGCTGCATCGTGCTCGAACGCCCCGACCTGCTGCACAACCTCGTCGTGCTGCATGAAGCGAAAGACACGACCGCTCGTAAGACCGCGCTGGCCGAACTGCAAGCGATGACCACGCGCACGTCGCAGTACAACCCCGGCCACGAAGTGCCGGAAAAGAGTTGGGCCTATCGCCTGTTGAAGCGTTATTACTTCGCGGATTTCGGCGTGTATTCCGGCCACGACCACAGCCTATCCGCCGCACCGGGACAACTCCGGTCTGAGCGCGATCCTGATGCATCAAAGCGTGCAGTGCCCGCCTGAAATAAATCGACCACGGCCGACATCAGCGTTGTCTTCGTCATGTGGCATCGGCAGGCCGCGCGCCTTGATCAAACCACATTTCAAAGCCCACTGGTCTTCCAAGCTCTCGACAACGATTCGTGTCGTGACTCTTCCCATCGTGGCGGTCCCTTTAGTTCGCGTTCGTCGAACCTTCGTGGCGGACATAGCGTACTCCGGCGATTGAGTGACCTCTCGCGTTGGTGTGTATTGAGCTGACCAGCAGCATGGTCTTGACGATGCGAAAGGTCAACGGGCAATTGGCCCTACAAGCCAGAGGTTTGTCAGCCATTAGCCGGTGGTCGAGCGCAGCGACACCGCCGAACCGCTTCTGAGTAATTCTTCTCGATCCGAGCAAACAAGATGGCGTCCGCTTTCTGTGCGCGGTCACCACTGATTGCGTCCTCCTCTGCAAAGCGCAATTGCCGTGCGGCCGCAATCTTGTCGAACTCTTGCCCTCGTCTCAAAAGTTCATTCGTTCGTATTGAACTCCGAGTCTCAACCCGATCACGTATACGCCGGGCTCCTGCGGAACGATGTCGAGTCCATCAATCGGCAACCAGCTTGCGCCGCGCCCCCCGAATACCAATGGGCATGGCTTGCCAGTCGCGCCCCAAAAAACACGACGAATTTCTTCAAGAAATTCGCTGGTTGTTGCCATTCGCTGCTCCCGTCTTCATGACGGCCTTGCAAGCAACAATTCCACTCCTCACGCGAGCAGCTTCTTCACGACATTCCCATGCACGTCGGTCAAACGAAAATCGCGGCCTTGGAAGCGGTAGGTCAGCTTGGTGTGGTCGAAGCCGAGCAGGTGCAGGATCGTGGCGTGCAGGTCGTGGACGTGGACTCGGTCTTTTGTCGCGTTGAAGCCGAACTCGTCGGACTCGCCGAGTGTGAGGCCGGGCTTCACGCCGCCGCCGGCCAGCCACATTGAAAAACAATTCGGGTGATGGTCGCGGCCGTCGTTGCCGCCTTGGACCATCGGAGTGCGGCCGAACTCGCCACCCCAGATGACCAGCGTGTCGTCGAGCAGGCCGCGTTGCTTGAGGTCTCGCAGAAGCGCGGAGGTCGGCTGGTCGGTGTCGGCACAGTGTTTCTTGAGATCGTTCACCAGGTTGCCGTGCTGGTCCCACGCCTCGTGAAAGAGTTGCACGAAGCGGACGCCACGCTCGACCAATCGCCGAGCCAGCAGACAGTTGTTGGCGAAGCTCGACTGGCCCGGCTCCGCGCCGTACATCTCCAGGACGTGCTTCGGTTCGTTGGTGATGTCCATCAACGCCGGCGCGCTGGTCTGCATCCGAGCGGCCATCTCGAAGGCACTGATCCGTGCGGCGATCTCCGGGTCGCCGACCACGCCGAGCCGCAGTTCATTCAACTGCCGCAGCGTGTCGAGCGATTCGCGATTGGTCTGCGAGTCAATGCCGCGCGGGTTGTCGAGAAACAGCACCGGCTCGCCGGACGACCGGAACAGCACGCCGTTGTTGACCGTCGGCAGAAAGCCGTTGCCCCAATTCGATTGCCCGCCGCTCGGCCCCTTCTTGCCGGACGAGAACACAATGAAGCCCGGCAAGTCCTGAGCCTCACTCCCCAGACCGTACATCGTCCACGCGCCGAGGCTCGGCCGGCCGAACTGTTGTGCTCCGGTATTCATCATGATCTGCCCCGGAGCGTGATTGAACGCATCCGTGACCATCGACTTCACGATCGCGATGTCATCCACGACGCCGGCCAGATGCGGCAGCAACTCCGACAACTCTGCTCCGCAGTCGCCATGTCGAGCGAACTTGAACTTCGGCCCCAACAGCGTCGAATTCGGATTGATGAACGCCGCTCGGTAATTCTTGATGAGTTCTGGAGGCGGCAGCTTCCCGTCCCATTTCGCCAATTCCGGCTTGTTGTCGAAGAGTTCCAGATGCGATGGCGCACCGGCCATGAAGAGATAAATCACCCGCTTCGCTTTGGGAGCGAAATGCGGCTGTGGAGCAGCGAGTGGGTTCGCCGACGTCGCCGCACCGGCTCGATCATCCGCCAACAGCGACGCCAACGCCCCCGTCGCCAAGCCAACGCCGCAGTCGCGGAAGAACCAGCGGCGAGTGATGTGCCGACGAAGTACGTCGAACGGGTCTTGCGGGTCCAACATTGAGCGTTCCTTTGCCGAAGCGAACCGCGATCAGCGATCGGCCTTTGATCCCCGGCGTTTCTTGCGACGAATCACGACCTTATTCTGGTCAAAGTCGATGGTCAGAATGCAGCCTGCCAGCAGCTTGGTTCCGATGAGGGCGTCTTCACTGTCTGTTAAATAGATCGTGACAGGCGACGTTTGTCCGAGGATTGTCGCGGTCCCCTCAAAGACTAGATTCTTCTTGATGGAGCCGTCCGCCAATTCCACTTCGGCCGTCGCAGTCAATTCCAAGCCCAACGTCACCGCCACGTCGGTTGGCAAACACAAATATCCGTCAAATCCGGTGTCAACGATGCCCGTGATTTTGGCCGCGTTCCGGGATCCGCTCACCGCGAGTGCGAATGTTGGCGTCATCAGGCGAGCCCATGAAATTTGGCCACAGGTCCGCCATCCACTCGAACCATATGACAAAAGGTCTTCGGAAAGCGCTTCTTGAAAGCCAGCAGCGCCGCCAAGTCATCGGCGCCAAGAGCGTACTCGCCTGTTTCCAGGTTGATCGCGACCACTTCGGCGGCATGTTCTGGCAGCAATTCTTCCTGAATGGCCTTCAAGAATTCCGCGATTCGCCGATCCTCCTCGCGGCGCGGGAATCGCTTCGGCAGGACAACTGTTTTTCTCACGGCGATTGGCTCCTTTCATTTGCCATAGCCCCGGCAATTGGGCCGGTCAGGCCATCGCAGCACTCAGTGTATCAAGCCTCGTCTTCGACAAAGTAATCGGAGTCGATCTTCTTCAAAGCGTAGGTTCGAGTCGTGGTCACACCGATGCCGTGCTCGATCATCAACTCAGCGAGCTGTTCGCCGTCGATCACAACAATTTTACGTTCGATGCGACTGACGTATTAGGAATCGCCATGTATCAGGCTCTCATGGTCAAAGAGTGAATGCATTGTGGTCGGGACAATTGCAGCAGTTTGAACTTATTCACGGGTCACTGTTTCATCGAGGTTGAGCAACACGCGAGCTACGATCGTCCAAGCTGCAGCGTCGGCCGGAACGATGCCGTTGGGCAAAGGCGGCGGGTTGGCGGGATCGGTGGCGGCGAGTTCCCACGGTTTGGCATCGGGTTGTGCGAACTTGGTGCGTTGCTGACTGAGCAGCTTGAGCAGTGTGCCGCGTTCAATGTCGCTTGGCAGGCGTGAGACGCAGCGGCGGAAGGCGAACGTCAGACGAACAGAGTCATTGGAACCGCCTTCGGTCAAAGTCAGCAGTGCCAGCGCGCGGGCACATTCGAGGAAGACGACTTCGTTGAGCGTCGTCAGGGCTTGCAGCGGCGTGTTGCTGCGAGTTCGTTTGACGCAGGAGGAGTCGGCGTTCGGAGTGTCGAAGTTGGTCAGCATCGGGTACGGAGTCGAACGGCGGCGGAACGTGTACAGACCGCGCCGATAGCGGTCGGAACCGGTTTCCTCGGTCCATGTGAATGGGCCGTAGCTCGCGGGGGGCTGATACAGAAACGCGGGGGACGGCGAGAAGACCGCCGGACCGCTGAGCTTCTTGTTGAGCAGACCGCTTGCGGCGAGTGCGATGTCGCGGACGATTTCGCCCTCGACACGGAAACGCGGGCCGCGCGCGAGCAGGCGATTGTAAGGGTCGCGCGCGTAAAGTTCCGGTGTGACATGGGAAGACTGGCAGTAGGTCGCGCTATTCACGATGAGGCGGTGAAGGCCTTTGATGGACCACGGTTTCGTAGCAGCCGACGTAAGTCGGCTCATTTCAGTTCCCGGTTCTTTAGTTTGAGCGGACTCACGTCTGCTGCCACGGGGAGACATGAACTCGCACGCCAGCCAGTCGAGCAGTTCCGGATGCGACGGCAACTCCGCGCGCGTGCCGAAGTCTTCGGAGGACTCCAGCAAGCCGGTGCCGAAGTAGCATTGCCAGACGCGATTCACAAACGAGCGCGCCGTGGTCGGAGAGTTTTTGTCCGTGAGCCATTTCGCGAGCGTGAGGCGGGAACCATCAGCATCGGACGGAAGTTGATGCAG
>CAYSHJ010000415.1:0-8291 GCA_964430385.1 uncultured Planctomycetaceae bacterium | reverse complement strand
CTTCTTCTGAGCCGGTTTGCCGGGGCGTGAGTCTCCACCGACGTTGTCGGATGTGGTGGAGATGTAGTCGTGCGGGAAGTGCAGCTTCCATTTTCCGCTGCGGACGGCTTGCAGGTGTTGGCCCCAGTAAAAGTACAACGCTTCGTGCGGGCTTTTGGCGTCCGGCTGTCCGCTGATAAGCGGCCAAATGTCGAGACCGTCAATGCGTCGCATGGGCAAATCCGCGCCGGCCAGTTTCGCCAGAGTCGGTAAAATGTCGATGGTCATGGCCGGCTCGCGACAAATACTTCCGGACGGAATCTGACCCGGCCAGCGCATGACGCAGGGGACTCGCACTCCGCCGTCCCACGACGTCCCTTTGCCTTCGCGCAACCCGCCCGTTGAACCGGCGTGATTTCCGTATGTCAGCCACGGACCGTTATCCGACGCGAAGATGACCAGCGTCCGCTCGGCCAGCTTCAACCGATCCAACGTTGCCGTCATCTGGCCGACGGACCAGTCGATCTCTTGAATCACGTCGCCGTAGAGACCTTGTTCCGACTTGCCACGCTGCTTGTCCGACACGAACAGTGGCACGTGCGGCATCGTGTGAGGCACGTACACGAAGAAGGGACGATCTTTGTGTTTTTCGATGAACTTGACCGCTCGCTCGGTGTACCACGTCGTCAGATGAAGCTGATCCTCGGCCGTGACGTTCGCATTGACGACTTTGTCCCCTTCGATCAGCGGCAGGTACGGCCAGCGTTTCAGCCGCTCGGCCAGCGGCAGTTCGGCAACACCCGGATGATACGGCCACATGTCGTTCGAGTACGGCAGGCCGAAGTATTCGTCGAACCCGTGCCGAGTGGGCAGGAACTGCGGATGATGTCCCAAGTGCCACTTGCCAAAGATGGCCGTCGCATAGCCACCCGTCTTCAAGACTTCGGCGATCGTCGTCTCGTCGTCATGAATCCCATGCTTGCTGGCTGGCCCCAACGCGCCGAGGATACCGATTCGATTCGGATAACACCCCGTCAATAACGCCGTGCGCGACGCCGAACAGACTGCCTGAGCGACATAGAAATCCGTGAACCGCACGCCTTCAGCCGTGAGCCGATCAATATTCGGAGTTGACCAACCCTTCGCTCCGTAACAACCGAGGTCTCCGTAGCCCAAGTCGTCGGCGTAGACCAGCACGACATTCGGTGGACGATCATCGGCGGCTTGAGCGGTGGCGGCCAGTGCGGGAATCAGGAACAGCAAGACGACAGAAAAATGCAGGACAGGAAAATAAGGCAAACCGTCTCGCATGGCTTCCATCCCTTTTCTGTCCCACATTTTCATGTCGGCTTTGAATGACTTCACAGTCGCGGGGCCGCTGGCTTCTGCGGCGGTTGCCAGCCGTTGGAGCCTTGGACCTTCACTTTGCGCGAGTACACGCGATCGCCGCAGGTGGCGAAGATCGTGTCGAACTTCTCGCCGCCAAACGTCAGGTTTGAAACCTTGCCGTTCGGCGTCGGGATGATGCAGTTGACTCGGCCGGCTTGATCGCAGACTTGCAGACCCAGGCGAGTCGCCACGTACAGGCGACCGTCTTTGTCGGTCCGCATCCCGTCGGCTCCGCTGTCGTCAAAGGCGTCGGGCATGTGCAAGTGGTAGTAACGCTGCTTGTGAGCCAACGAGCCGTCACTCTGAATCTGATAGCTGAAGACCCAGTGAGTCCGACTGTCGGCGACGTACAGCAACGATTGATCGGGTGAGAGGCACAGGCCGTTGGAAAACTTGAGGCCCGTGTCGACGACTCTCTTCTCACTTTTCTCACCTTTCGGGCTGATGTGCCAGATCTTGCTCGGATCGGTGCCATTCCAACCGGGGTTCGTGACGTAGATGCTGCCGTCGTGACGGACGACGAGGTCGTTTCCGCGAAAGCCATCGGCGATCGTTGTGGCTTTACCGTCGGCGTCGTAGGCGATGATCTGTTCCGCGCCGCCAGCGACGGAATACAGCCGCCCATCGGGACCAAACGCTTGTCCGTCACCTTTCTTGGTGTCGGCGATGAACTCAGTCACCTTGCCGTCGAGGCCGACTTTGAATGTCTTGCTGTTGGGCACTTCGTTGTAGAAGACCTCCCCCTTGGCGTTGACAGCCGGGCCTTCGGTGAACTTGTAGCCGCCGGCGACCAGCTTCCAATCCTCGCCCGGAATGAGGATGTCGTTGAGCTGCGGCGAGCCGGCTCCGGCCTTCACCGGCGCGGGCCAATCTTTCCAAATCCAGCGCATCGCGTCCGGGAAGATTTGCGTGGCCTGCTTGTGATCGTGGCCGCCGTCACCCCAGACGTGATTCACTTCATAACCGGCGAAGACCAGCGAGCGCTGCATTTCTTGATTGGCCATCCACCAGTCGCCGCCGTAGATGTTCAGGTCATTGCTGCCATCTTGCAGAAAGATACGGATGGGCTTGGGCTCGTACTTGCGAATCAGCGTCGGGTAGACGTTGCCGCCGCGCAGACCGACATACGTGCCGATGGTGCTGAATACGCGACGGAACGCCTCAGGCCGCTCCCACGCGGCGGTGAACGCACAGATCGCTCCGCTGCTCGAACCGGCGATGCAGCGATCGTTGCCGTTCTTCGACAACTTAATCGCTCGGCCATCGGACGCGGTCTTTTTCTCGACCTCCGGCAGAATTTCGTCGAGGATGAACCGCGCGTAGCTGTCGCCCAGTCCGTCGTACTCGAAGCTGCGATTGAAACGATCAAGTGCCTGATCCGACTGGGCCTGCACTCGGCCGTGCATGACGAACACGCCGATGATGACCGGAATCTCTTGCTTGTGAATCAGTTCATCAAAGACGGCTGGAGCGTTGTATTGCACGCCGTCTTGATTGACATGCACGCAAGCCGGCTTCGCCGGGTCGTACTGCTTGGGCACGTAGACCCAGTAATCGCGGATCGTGCCGGGAAAGATCTTGCTGTTCTCGAACGTGTATTTGTTGACTTCGCCTTTCGGCACGTCACCGCCCGGCGCGTCGGCCGCAAGCAGCACCGGCGAGCACGAAAGACCCCACAGAAACAACGCGGAACAGACAAGTCGAGGCAAGTTGTGTGGCACGAGTGTCTCACTCCAACAGGGATGAAAAGGGAAATCAGCAAGCTGTTGGAGCGTAACAAAACCACGATGCGGAAACACGGCTGCCGAGCGACGGCTACGTTCCGGCTGCGCTGCGTGAACCAGTCAGTCAAGAGTCCTCCCCCCACCGGGCACGGCTGGCCAGTTCGTCGCCTTGGGTAATCTGTAGCCCCGGCCCTTGTGGCCGGTTTGATTTGAATTCGTCGGACAAAAAGCAGAAGTCGCATCACTCAGGCCACAAGGGCCTGGGCTACAGGTTCCGTAGATTCAAGAATTAGCCAGCCGTGGGTTTCGGTTCGGTTGTTTTTCGCGAGAGATCTTCCCCCTCAAGCGACCGCTCGAGGCTTGTGGTCTGAAGTTCGCTCGGCTCGTCTGGCCAGTGAGAGACCTCGGACAAGCCCTCCTCGGCGATGAGTGGCATCCGGAACGAAACGTCGGTAAGACGACACCGTGGAGCCGCAATCAAAGTCAGAGGGTCCAGTGCCGCGCGTATTGACGTCGGACTGTGGTCTCGCGACTCTCAACCTCAACCCTCGACTTTTTTGGAGAACCGCCATGCGTATCGGTCACTGCCAAGTCGACTCGCAACTCGGAGATTTTGACGGCAACCTTGCCAAGGTCGTCGCCGGCGTCGAACGGGCGGAGCGCGAACGCGTCGAGATCGTCAGCTTCCCCGAGTGCTTTCTGACCGGATATCCCGATACGGAAGAGTTGGCTCGGCGGGATGCGTTCACTGTCGACTCGGCCTCAATGATGAAAGTGCTCGACGCGACCAGCCGCTTCGAACCGGTCGTGATCGTCGGCTTCAACGAGCTGCGCGGGCCGGACCTCTTCAACACGGTGCTGATCGCTCACAAAGGGCACTTGCTGGGCACGTTCAGCAAGTGCAGCGCGTACCAACGCTTTCATAAGCAAGGTCGCGAGTTCCCCGTGTTTCAGCACAACGGGCTGACGTTCGGCGTCGTAATCTGTTCGGACGGCGGCTACATCGAGCCGACTCGATTGCTGGCGCTGCAGGGGGCGAAGGTGATCTTCTCACCGCATTTCAACTACATCGGCAAGGAGGGTCTGATCGGCCACTTCATGAAGGTCCGGGCTGACCACACCGCCCGCGCGGTCGAGAATAGCGTCTATTTCGTCCGCGGCAACAACGTGTCGCTCGGCAAGGAAGAGTGCATCACGAAGAATGACGGTGTTGGCTACGGCGACAGCTACATCGTCGATCCGCACGGCGAGATCGTGGTCCGCAGCCGCCGCCACGTCGAAGATTTTATCCTGGCCGACATCGACGTCTCGGGCAGTGATAAGAGTTGGGGAGTCGGCCGTTCGATGTGGAGCGCTCGCGAATTCGGGCAACAGTTGCTGAAGATCGCGAATCGCTCGTAGGGATTGCGAAGGGGCGAGGGGGTCGGGAGTCTTTTTCATGCCGCAAGGCACGAGTTAATTCACCCGAATTCCCGCAAATGCGGCATGAAAAAGACTCCCGACCCCTTCCCGGGTCAATCGTCCGCGTGCGCGGCGCCTCGGAGAGCGGCGTCTTTCGAGCTGACGCGGATGTTCAAAAACTCCACCAACAGCGAGAAGGCCATCGCGAAATAGATGTAGCCTTTGTTGATGTGCGTGCCGACCGCTTCGGCCACCAGCATGACGCCGATCAGCAACAGGAAGCTGAGAGCCAATATTTTCAGTGTCGCGTGCCGCTCGATGAAACGGCTGATTGTGTTGGCGAAGATCAGCATCACGCCGACCGCCAGCATGACAGCCACCATCATCACCCACAATTGATTGGCCATGCCCACGGCCGTGATGACGGAGTCCAACGAAAAAACGAGGTCCATCACGGCGATCTCAGCGATCACGCGCCGCAGCGTGGCTGGGCGCTGACTTGACCGCGAGTGATCGCTGCCTTCCATTTTGGTGTGGATTTCATGCACGCTCTTGCCAATCAGGAACAGGCCGCCAACAAGCAGAATGAGGTCTCTCCAGGACACGCCATTGATCTCGGCGAAAGCGTGTTCGTCATTCGGAAAAAGTTTTCGTGGCAGGCCCAACGACGTCCACTCAAAGAAGGGCTGGTCCATACCCATGATTGCCGTAAGCGTCAGCAGCAACAGCAGCCGCGAGACCAATGCCACCGCCAGCCCCAACTTCCGCGCGAAGGGTTGCTGCTCGCGCGGCAACCGGTCGGCCAGGATCGCGATAAAGACGATGTTGTCGATCCCCAGGACGATCTCCATGGCCGTCAGAGTGACCAGCGCGATCAGCACTTCCAGAATCCCCATCTCCGGTGCTCCTCAAGCGGTGAAGCGGCTAGCAAATGACGAATGACTTAATTCAAGTGAGTGTTTTTTTTCGTCCCATCCCGCGTTCGTGAACTATGTTTATGGATGAATTGAGGCCAAACGGGCCAGCGATTTTCGCAAGCCGGGGCAACCTCCACAAAGTGGCATTTCCAATGGGCGGCAGCACTTTTTACCACTACTACGTGTACTACGAAGAGTGCATCCGTTCCTTTTTTCACAACATGGGTCCGGGGTCTTACACCGCACTCCTGGTAGGCGTTTGGTTGTTTGGCTTCGCGTTACTCAAAAGTGGTGCTCGCCGATAGTCCCGGTTTTTGCCGCACAAACCGGACGCTAGCGCGTTTCGGCTCACCCGAAAATCAAGCGGTGACAAAGCGCTAGCCGAGTTTCATCACCGCCTCGCGCACGGCCTTGAGACAGACTTCGATGTCCGAGACCGGGTTCTGCTCATTCTCCTCGTACTCCAGCGACAGCGAGTGCTTGTAGTCGAGCTTCTTGAGCGCCTTCAGACAACCGACGACATTCAAGTCTCCCTCGCCCAGGATCGTGAATTTCTTGTCGCCGCCGGGCAAATTTTTCACATCCTTCAGATGGACGCCGAAGACTCGTTTGCCCAGCTTCTCGATCACCTCGACCGGATTTTCGTCGCTGCGCAGGTAATGTCCCGTGTCGACGCACGCTCCGATCTTGGGATGCCGGTCTTTGACCCACGTTTCGACGTCGGTGACTTTGTCGTACGACGCCTTCGGACCGTGATTGTGAATCGCGATCGCGATGTCGTATTCGGCGACCAGCTTGTCGAGCAGGTCAAATGTCTCCTTGTTCTTTTTGGGATCCGCACTGATGGACATCACACCCATCGCCTTGCCGAAGTCGAACAGTTTGCGAGCTGTCGTCTCATCGGCACTGAAGCCTTCGACGCCGAAGGCCAGCAGCGTGATGCCGGCATCGCTGAGCATTTTCTTCGTCTCGGTCAGTTTTTCCGGACGAGTGTCGACGGGCACGTGCTTACTGAATGATTCCCAATACTTCAGCCCCAACGTTTGCGAGTGCGCCAGCGCCCTCTTTGCGTCGAAGCCGCGCAGCGAGTAACTCTGAATGCACATCTTGAAGCCGCCATACGGATCGGCGTCCGCGGCGAATCCGGTGATCGGCGACAATACGGATACTCCGGCGGCAGCCGCCGTCCATTTCAAGAGCTCGCGACGAGAGCGAAATGACTCGGTGAGAGAACGCATGGTGGTCAGGCTCCAAAAAGGGGGACGAAGAGACCGCGATCCGCCACCCCCTTAGCGGCGGAAACGCGGGCAGGAGTATATCCGCCGGACGATCCGAGTTTGGAGTCAACCGCCAATGACCCCGCGTCGGTGGGGACTGGCACGGCGACATTTTTTGAAAAACTGTCCGGCTCGGCCAAATCGGCGAGACCCGATCGTGGCGGTTGCCGATCTAATTCCTGCTCGGCTCCCGTCAGCACCACGACCTGTTCGACGCCCTAATCGACGTCGAGGTCTCTCACGAAAAGTGAACCCGCCCATCGGCAACCGAGCTCATAGCCTCCACGTGGAACATCGCCAAACTTCTCGTCAGTAATTCGGACGGAGGTCTCAAACCAATTTGCGTGGGTCGAAACCAACACGAGTACGTGCTTGACACGACTCGGTTTCCACCCGTCTCGCAGCGACTCCAACCGTCGCAGTTCCGCACGAGAAGCGGCACACTGACCGCGGCTGTCTCACGACGGTCCGCGGTTTTTTTATCGTTTGTCGTTCCGCCTTCAGGAGGATTCGCCGGCTCAAGCCGGAACTACCGACTCTTGGCACTCAGCCGCGTCTCGATCGTCTTGATCATCGCCCCGCACTCGGATCGCGCGGTGGCGAAGTCTTTGGCGTTGAGGTTCGAGCCTTTGAGGTAATTCAGGACGACCGTCTCGGCCTCGGCGACCTCGCGGCAGACTTGCGGGACTTCCGTGGCAATCTCGACCGGAATCGTCGAGACTCCGTTGCGGTCACCATGCAACAAATCGCCGGGATAAATCACCAAGCCGCCCACCATCACGGGGACGTTGACCGAAAGCATGTGGCAATAGCCGTGGGCACAGATCGCCCCGTTGGTGAACGCGGGAAAGCGTAAGGCCTCGACTTGATCGAGATCGCGGCCCGTGCCCGACGTGATCAGACCCGCCGAACCGAACGCCTTGTAAGTCGAGCACATCACCTCGCCAAACGTGGCTGAGGCACAGGGAATGTCGAGGTCTTGAAACACGATCACTGGCGGTCCTGGGAAATCGGCAAAGGACTCAAGCTGCTGCGTGATGCCGGAGTAAACGTCGCCACCGCGCGGTGGCGACATGCTGCGGAAGGTGGTGGTCAAGGCATAGCCGACCATCGGCGGCAATTTCGGATAGCACGCCATAATGCTGCCGTTCAGGTAGCCCAGATTGCGCGGCCGCATGTTCCACAGCTCAACCGCATTCGCAATCGTCGGCGTGTCAAACTGAGCCAACTGCTTGAGAACCTCGCCCGTGACTCCGGGATACTTCGCCATGAGTTGTCCTTCCAGTTCGAATGATGCTCTGAGATGCGATTGAGCGGACGTACATTCTGATCCAAGCCCACAAATCCGACGACAGATCACTTTGGGGTGCCAGAGTGGGCTGCAACTATATCTCGCGCGGCCAAGGATGAGCCAGGCGAGCGGGGTGGCGTCAGCCCCCCGGTCTTGTGGCGAAAGCACCGGGGGGCTGACGCCGCCCCGCTCGCCAGAATGTCTCATGTTACGATCGCTGCGAACTTGTCGGCGGCAGAGTGGCACGCTGAAATGTCGTGTGCAGCAGGAATCAGATCGTAGCCGTTGTTGTCGCACCAACGAATTCCGCCGA
>CAYSHJ010000414.1:0-4166 GCA_964430385.1 uncultured Planctomycetaceae bacterium | reverse complement strand
GATCAGCGTCACTTTGCCACTTGGATCCGTATTATTGGCTGGATTCGCATTCGCATACAGGAACTGATGCAGCGTCACTGGATCACGCAACACACCGATGAACGAATCCCTCCCATAGAACCGCCCAACGCTCGGGCTCATCCACCTTGCCCTCAGATAATCCAACCCTGTCGCCGCATCCCTCTGCTCCCCGGCAAACAGATACACGTTGCCGGTGGTCCCCACCTGCCCAATCGTCCGCCCGAAGGCGTCGTAGATGTAGCGGTCGGTGACGAGGCCAGAAGCGTTGGTCAACGCACGGGTGCTGCCGAGACCGTCGACATGATAGAAGGATTTGCCCGTCTCGGCGGAGCGGTTCTGGGAGATCAAGTCCAACCCATGGACGTACGAAACCTTGATTACGCCGCCGGGCGTGTATTCCTCGACCACTTGCTGGAACGGCTGTACCGTGTCGATCAGGTAGCGGGTCTCCGCGCCGCTGGTCGTCGAGATGACCCGAATGCCGTCGGCGTCGTAGCGATAGGTCACGTCGGCCGTGCCGTTGCCATCCGTGTCGGCGGAGAGGAGGCGGTTCTCGAAGTCCCAGTTGTAGAAGACCTGGTCGGTCGCGCTCTCCTTCGAAAGCGTGTTGCCGTTGTTGTCGTAGGTGTACTGGGTCAACGAAGGCGGCGGGGTCGGGAGACCCGCGCCGAGCGCTGTTTCGGTTAAGAGTCGGTCGTTGGCGTCGTAGTCGTAGTCGGTGAGACCCTCCACCGAGTCGTCGCGCGTCAGCCGGTTACCGACGGGGTCGTACGTGTAGTCGATCGTGCGGTCGCCGAAGATCGCATCGGTAATTGCCTCGCGCGTCAGCCGGTCCAAGGCGTCGTAGCCGTAGTCGACGCGGCGGCCGTCTTGTTCAACGACGGCGTCACGCCGGCCGGTTGGGGCGAGCGTGTAGCGGTAGCTGGAGATGACTTCGGTTGGGGAGCGATTTTCGAGGAACGTGAGCCGGTTCACCGTGTTGTATTCGCGAGTCTCCGAAGTGCCGTTGGGCAGGTCCGTGCGTGTTAGCCGGCTCGCCGCGTCGTAGGTGTAGCGAGTGACGCCGCCTTCGGGATCGGTGACCGTCCCGCTGCGGTTCAGCATGTCGAATGTGTAGGTCGTCGTGCCGGAGGGGACGGTCAGTGACGTGCGGTTCCCGGCCGCATCGTAGGTGTAGGTGATCGCGCGTGCGTCAGGATCGGTGCGAGATTGGAGTCGGTTGCGCTCGTCGTAGGCCCAAGTGGTGACGCCGCGCTGGTCGGTGTACGTCTCGCGCTGGCCGTCGATTGTGTAGGTGAAGGCGACCGAGGAATTGTCTGGGAACTGTTTTGCAGTCAGCCGATTGTTGACGTCGTAGACGAACTGGATCGTATCGCCGTTGAAGTCGGTTGTCGCACTCACGTTGCCGACGGCGTCGTAAGCGGTCGTCGAATGTTGTCCCAGCGGTAGGGTGGTGGCAATTCGGCGACCGAGTCCGTCGTACTCGTAACGCGTGACGTGGCCGTTGGCATCTCGCTGAGTGATCAGGTCTCCCGCCTCGTCATAGGTGTACTCCGTCCGCTGGCTGAGTGCGTCCACCACCGCCGTGAGCTGGCCCAGGCGATTGTACTCGAACATTGTGACGCGGCCGGCCTGGTCGGTTTGTGCGACGCTGCGCCCCAGGACATCGTACGACGTGGAACTCGCTGTTCCGTCGGCAAACGTGGTTTGGATCTGGCGGCCCAGAGTGTCGTACACGAACTGTGTCGTGTGCGCGAGAACGTCCGTCGTGGCGATAGTACGGCCAGCGACGTCGTAGCTCGTCGTCGTTTCGTGGCCCAACGCGTCACGGACCGTGGTCTGCCGACCGGCGGCGTCGTAGACGAACTCGGTCCGGTGTCCAAGCTCGTCGATCTGAGCCGTCACACGTCCGGCCAGGTCGTACTCGGTCCGAGTGCGTGGATTATCGGTATCGTTGCCCGGCGTCCCATCCGGTTCGATCATGGTCGTCAGGCGGCCTGATGCGTCGTACACAAACTGCGTGACACGACCCGCGCGGTCGGTCGAACTGATGCGCCGTCCCAGAACGTCATACTCCGTGGCCGTCGATGTGCCATCCGGGAACGTGACACCGAGCAGTTGGCCACGGTCGTCGTATCTGAACTCGGTTTGCCGGCCGAGCGCATCGACGGTCGCGACCTGGTTGCCAAGCTGGTCATACGCGGTGCTGGTTGTGTTGCCTTCGGCATCTCGGGCCGAAACGGGACGACCGTTGGCGTCGTACTGGATGCTTGTCACCAGCGTGCGGACGCCACCGGAGGTTGTGAGCGTCGTCGTCTGCGTGAGCTGGTTCCCGAGATCGTCGTAGGTGAACGTGGTGACGTGGCCCAGTGAATCGACCTGGCGCAGCAGGTTGCCGCGAGCATCGTATTCGAAGTTCGTGACATTTCCCGCGGCATCGGTGATCAAAGTCTGATTGCCGGCCCCGTCGTAGGCAAAGGTGGTCAAATGGCCCGCCGCGTCCCGGCTAGAAACCAAGTTAGTGCCGCTGTAGCTGTTCGTCGTGGTATTGCCCAGCGGATCGGTGATCGTGGTCAGAAGCGGAACCGACCGAGCCCCGCTGACTCGTGCAAAGAAGCCGGGCGTCACGGTCGTGTAGGTGAACCGGGTGATATTGCCCAGCGGATCGGTCTCGGACAGCACATTGCCGTCGCCATCGTAGTTGAACGAGGTGACGTTCCCCAGGGGATCGGTCTCGGTCAGCATGTTGTTGGCGGCGTCGTAGGTGCGGCGGGTGATGCCGCCGGCAGCGTCGACCTCGGTGACCACGTTCCCGCGCAGGTCGTATTCAAACGTGGTGGCGTTGCCCAGGGCGTCCCGAACCGTCTCGATGGAGTTGTCCGGATCGTGGATGAGCTGGACCGGGTTGCCGCCGGCGTCGATCAGCCTGATCAGCCGGCCCTGCGCATCATACTCGGTGCGCACGCCGGTGCGGCCCAGCGGATCGATGATCTCCGTCAGATAGTGCGGCTGGGATGGCAGACCATAAACGAATGTCGTGACGTTTCCTTCGCGGTCGGTGACTTCGACCAGATCGCCGCGGCCATCGTACTTGTAACGCACTTTCTGGCCGGACGGATCGACGCTCGCGGTGATTCGGCCCTGAGGATCTCGTTCGAAGGTGACGCGTTGGCCGCGGTTGCTTGCGATCGCCGTGTCGCTGAACGTGAGCGTGTTGCCGTTGGCGTCCGACAGCGTGCTCAAGTCCCCACTGTTGGCGTCAATTTCGTAGGCAATGCCGTCCTTGGTGGTCAGGAAAAACTGCCCGCCAAAGTTCAATTCATCGGCCGGGTTGTAGGGCAAGCTGTTGGCCCCGTAGAAGAGCCCGTCGCTCAGGCTGCGAATCAAAGTCACGCTGGGAACGGACAACCGGCTGGTCACGCCCGCGTCGGGCACAAAGGCGGGATTGTAGAGGCCAACGGGTTGGCCAAAGACGGAGACCAACTTGGGCTGGAACGTAAAACCTTCGCGGCGGCCGCCGGGGGCGGTAATGTAAACCCGCGCGCCTTGGTTGTACGGCGTGAAGATGCCAATCTCCTGCTCGAATTCCGAAGTCGGCGCGACGCTCGTCCGCAGGTCGGTGTCGCGGAATTCCAGCCGCCAGCCGAAACCGAGTTCGTCACGCGTGCCGGCGTTGAGGGAGTCATAGGTTCGTGAGACGCTGATCGGAATGCCGGAGACGGGTACCGTCAGGTCGGTGAACGACAGAGTGAAGTTGCCGATCTTGAGGTCGCCGCCGACATGGACGACCGTGTCGATCTGCGATGTGTTGCCGCCGGCATCCGTAGCCGACAGGCGGAGCGTGTAGGTGTCGTTGGCCAGGCCGGTGGGATCGAATTTTCCCAGGACGCCATTCGTGACCGGCGTGGTCGCGCGGAACATTTCGCGGAACGTATCGCTCCCCAGCGGTGCGGCGGACAGGGTGTAGAACAACAGGTTGTCGTCGGTCGCCGTGCCGCGGACATCGATCGGCGCGGTCACGATCGTGCCGTCCAGCGGCGCGGTGATTTCGACGTCGGGCGCGTTCACATCGCTGGTATCGATCACCAGGAGCGTCGTCGTCGCCAGGCCCGTATTGCCCGCCGCATCGGTGGCGGCGACACGGA
>CAYSHJ010000413.1:0-3673 GCA_964430385.1 uncultured Planctomycetaceae bacterium | reverse complement strand
CGCGGACGCAGCAGCGACAACTGCAAAATCTCCATCCGCTTCTTCTCGCCGCCGCTGAAGCCGTCGTTGAGGTAGCGCCGAGCGAACTCGCTGTCGATGTCGATCTCGGACATCCGATCCTTGAGTTCCTTGCGGAAATCCTTCATCGGGATCAGCCCCTCGCCTTCTTTGCGGTCGGGGTTGCGGACGTTCGAGGCCGCGTGCCGCAGGAAGTCGGAGACCTTCACGCCCGGGATCGTCACCGGGTACTGAAACGCCAGAAAGATGCCCAGCCGTGCTCGCTGGCAGGGGTCCAACTCCAGCACGTTGACGCCATCGAGTTCAATCGACCCGCCGGTGATCTCGTATTTCGGATGCCCGGCGACGACGTAGGCCAGAGTGCTCTTGCCGCACCCGTTGGGCCCCATCAAGGCATGAATCTCCCCCTGCCGAATCTCCAGGTTCACTCCCTTGAGAATCGGCTTGCCCTCCACGGCGACTCGCAGGTCGCTGATCTTCAGAATCGCACTCATTGTTCGTAGTTCCGCCTTCAGGCGGCCTCTCATCTCAAAAACTTACAAGGGCAAGTAAACCACTTGATCGTTCCACTCTTCAAACCCGGATGCGGACCACAACAGAACCACGCTTTCGGCGACCGCTCGGATGGAACGGTCTTGAGGAATCAGAAACAGTCCGTGGAGACCATTTCGCTGAAGGACTCGTTCTTCCGCGAGAGCTTTCATCGTGTTGACGTCGTGCGACAGTAGCAACCAGCGGTTCTGCCAACAGTATTCCAGCACTTGTGGATCAGGTGTCCCCGCAATTCCCTCCTCATTGATGGTCGTTACTTCGATTGTTGGTTCCAGTCGGCGAATCGCACGGACGATTGCACCTCGCAGGTCTTCATCCGCCAGGAATCGCAATTGGCTCATGGTTGATTGGACCTCTGGGTGAGGCCCCGCTGTGATCGAATTCGGTTGAGCAACGGGCCGCTGCGTGACTCGCTCGCGTCTCGCAGTTGCTGCCAACGAATGTCTTGTTGCTCCAGATGCCGATCAACTTCGGCTTGGTGGCCGAGATACCACGCAATCGCTCCATAAACCTGCTCGGCGGTGAGCGACGGCAACTCTTCAACGATCGCTTCGGGGCTGAGTCCTTCCCAATAGCAATGAATCACCGAGTCCAACGACACTCGCGAATTGTCGACGCGCCAACCCCCGTCGGGCATCGGACAAACATAGTCGGTTTGATTGGTGGTCATGTTTCGTTTCCAGGTCTATGACAAATCCAAGATGACTTTCAGTGCCACCTCGACTTCTTCCATTCGATCCGCTGTCAAAGGTCCCATTCGATTTCGCAGTCGTCCCTTATCAATCACTCGAATTTGCTCGCAAAGAACCACGGCATCTTGTGTGGTTCCACCTTCTCCGGCGTTGAGCAAGCACATGACTCCGTAAAGTTTTCTGACGGATTTTCGTGGTGAGCGGCGCGACAATCGTGTGTGGACTGGCTGCGTTCGCTCGATCCATTTGGACAATCAACACCGGGCGAATTCCCGATTGCTCGGTTCCTTGAGTCGGCGACAAGTTGGCCCACCAAATCTCGCCGCGAGCGATCACCATTGAATCGCCCCTTGAGCCAACAGTTCCTCGTACCCCTCCAGTGTTTCTTGATAATCACCAATGTCGGCGAGCGTTTCCGTTTCATCGTCCTCCAAAATCGTGACCATCACCCGAACCGGCCGCAGCGGCAGTTCCGCCGCCGGGAGCGCGAGATGTCTGTCGGGATGCAACACGGATTCCAATGTTCGATAAGCCATGTTCACCCTTTCGTTCTATCCACTTTCAATTATCGAGAATCATGGACACTGTGATCCGCCGAGCGGCGTGCAACACTCGCAAAACCCGCACGCGATCCGGTTTCACAACGAAGTACACCAGAAGGTTCTCGAAGCCACGAACCGCACGATATCTAGTGCTCAACTGCACTCCGATTGAATCCTCGGCTTCCGCAAAGCTTCCTGATTCCGGATTCTTGCCGATGTCTTGAATTGTTTGATTCACCGCTTTCAGAAACTTCTTGGCGACTGTCACCGATGAGTGATCCACCAGCCAACCGCACTGAGCGGCGATGTCCGCATCCGCTCTCGGCGTGACATGGCACCGCCGACTCACGATCGAACTCCCTTGTCGGCGATCATTGCTTCCAGATGTTGACGTTTCTTCTCCCAATATTCCGCCGTGACCTCGATGTCGTCCGCCGGATCAGACTCCAGTGCCTCTCGCACTTGCTCCATCATCCATTTCTTGTGTTCCGGGTCGATGTCGAGGTTCTCCGCATGATCGGCCTCAATCAGTTCCTCGATGTATTCGCTCGGATCAGCGAACTGCCTTTCGCGAACCGTTCGCTCAATCAACTTCGCGGCGGTCTCCGAAACCGAGATCTGCATTGTGACCATGATCTTGTCCTCAATCGACTAGGCCAATCTGAAACCAACCTAGCACTTCATTTTCGGAGTAATTCGGTACGTGTCGTTTTGAATAACTGTCATAGAAGAGGTGGTGCTCACTTGCCGGAGACAAAGACCGCTCACGTTCAGTGCAATCAGAATGTGTGCCGACGAACTTGCAGAACAATTCGTGCCACCGTTCTTCCTCGGCAAGTTGAGTCGAATCAAGGTGAATGACCCAGAAAGTACGAGGCCCGGTTTCAGAACCAAGCAACCCGCGATCAATCATCTCGAAAAGAACTCTTGCCCCATCAACTTCTGCGATCCCCGCAATCGGGCCGTCGTAAAAGTCATCAATCCACAACAGCCGCACTCGATCTCGCGGTATCTGTTCGACTGTGAAAATCTGACCTGGTGTTGCTTCGCCAAATCGCATTTCTCACCAACAGACTTGCTCTGCGATTCCGCCTAAAGGCGGGACTACGAACTCACACATTCAAAACGCTCGGCACCGCCGCCACTCCGCTGTGGTGGGGGACGGGAAGGACTTCGGTCATCCCTTTGCCGAGCTTGCGGGCCTTGATCTTGTCTTGAATCCGCATGATCCCTTCGAGTAGAGCCTCCGGACGCGGCGGGCAGCCGGGGACGTACACATCGACCGGCACAACCAGATCGACCCCCTTGACGACGTGATAGCCCCACTTGAAGTACGGGCCGCCGCCGACGGTGCAGGCTCCCATCGCGATCACATACTTTGGGTCGGGCATCTGCTCGTACAGCCGCCGCACTCGGCTGGCCATTTTGTAGGTCACGGTCCCGGCCACGATCATCAAGTCCGCTTGCCGAGGACTCGCGCGGAATGCCCCGGCTCCGAAGCGGTCCAGGTCGAACCGGCTGGCTCCGACGGCCATCATCTCGATCGCACAACAGGCGAGGCCGAACGTCATCGGCCACACACTGGACTCCTTGGCCCAGTTCATCGCCTGTTCCAGCGTCGAGACAATCACGTTCTCTTCAAAGCGTCCTTCGATCCAACTGCTCATGATTCTTCATCCGTCTGAGTGTTCGATGTCGGTCAATTGAGCCTGAAACTCACAGCAGTGATGTCCGTCGAGACAACACTTCGTCAACACCATTTGCGTTCCTAACACCTCGGCAAAAACTTCTTGTTCCAGTCCGCAGATGCCTGAGTCGGAGGTCGCCAATTCTTGATAGGGACAACTTTTTTCTCGCAAGATCGGCAGA
>CAYSHJ010000412.1:0-5259 GCA_964430385.1 uncultured Planctomycetaceae bacterium | reverse complement strand
TCACCCCAGCCTCTCCCCCGATGCGAGGGAGAGGGAGTTAGACTGCGGGCGTAGCACGTGTTAGGGACTTCGTTTGTATTTTATGCGCGCCATGCGCGCAACACGTAGCCGAGTCGCTCCGCGACTCGGATTGAATCGGCGTCGCGGAGCGACGCCGCTACGTTGCGGGCGAAGCCCGCGTTAAGGACATTGTAGGGTTGGCGAATCAGGAGGCGGAATCGCTCCCGGCGGCGGAGTCCCTTTGCCGGCGTGGAGGTAGTTGCCACGCTGCCGAGCGTATTCCTCGGGCGTGAGCGCGTCCACTTGCCGCGCGGTTTGTTGAGTCTCTTCGGCGAAATAGCGTTGCAAGAACGGCACGCACCAGCCGCAGCCGGTTCCCGCGCCGCCGCACTCGCTGAGCTGACTCGCTCGACACGGTTCGTGAATCCGCAGAAAGTTGACGATCTTTCGCTTCGACACGTGGAAGCAATAGCAAATCGTGTCATCCAACTCCATGACGAGGACTCCCGTTCGTAGTTCCGGCTTCAGCCGGTGTCTTTCCAAGATTGCATCACCCGTAATCCTGAACTCGGCACACGGTTGAATCACTCCTGTCGAGCCGGTGGACGCAGTTCGATTCTGCCATCGACGGATTTCCGTTCCAAGCCGACTTGCTTGAGCAGCGTATCGAGAATCTCACCGACCGTCGTTTGCTTCGCGACGAGCACCACCGGCTTTTGCAGTTGCTCTTCGTCGACCGTCTGCAAATCCCACACGATCGGCACTCCGGCCAATTCCTCGACGATGTCGAGCAGTTTGATGAACGGCACCGGCTTCGGCTGCTCGAAGCGCGCGATCTTCTGCCGCAATCGCGCATCAATCATTTCGACCGTTTCTTGAGGAGTCGGCTTGAAGGGTTTGGGTTCGGTGGCCTCGTTCATTTCCGGCTCTTGAGGCTCGGGAGGAACCGGAATGACAGGGACATCATTCTTCTTGTCTTTTGGTTTCACAGACTCGCCGTCGGGCGGCACAGAAGGATCAGTCACCGCTGGCCGACGCGATGTTGGATCGGCAGCGTTGTCGCTGCTGACCTTTTGAGCGAGTCGACGATTCGCTTCGGATTGGTTTTCGGCGTCCGCACTTGCGTCGATTCGTTGACTTTTCGAAGCAGGATTAATCGTCGCGGGATCGTTCTTCGTCGGCGAATCAGTCGCGGGCTGAGCGACCGAGCTTGGCGAAGACTGTTCTGGCCCCGACGAGACGAGCAGCCACAACATGATGGCGAACAACGCCGCGACGCTCCACCCGAGCAGTGCGGGACGTTGACCAATCTTGTCCAACACGGACAGCCGCGGTTGCAGATTGACTCCCAAATCTGTCAACCGCACCGGCGCGACTTCGAGCGGAAGTGTCCTTTTGACTCTTGGCACATCCGAGTGCTCAGGCTTGACCGTAACAGGTGCGGTCGCCACTCGAGCCAAGACACCGTCTGTGCCATTCGACTCGATGAGCAAGTTCGCGCCGCAGTCGGGGCACGGAAATATCCGGCCGAGGAACAACGCTCGATTCTCCAGCCGAAGCGGAGCCTGGCACTGCGGACATTGGAAGTGAACGACGGGCATGGGGGATTTTCGATTTTCGATTTTCCTGGCCCTACCGGATTGCCGGTGTTGCCCTTTTTTGCCCCGAAGGGGGCGGAGGAAACCAGCCCAGGGCAAGCTCGCGAAGCGAGCGCCGCCCTGGGTGAGAGCCACAGCAAGGATGTTCGCCCTGAAAGGGCTACGGAACGCTTCCAGGATCCACATCCCAAGGCCGTGAGGTTACCGTGCCCTTGCAGGGCACACCAAATCTTTGGTTCCTGTCCCAGGGCGGCGCTCGCCGCGCGAGCTTGCCCTGGGCTGATTTCCGTCGGCCCCTTCGGGGCGAAGAACATGACACCTGCAATCCGGTCGAGTCAGCGGTTTCCGATTTTCGATTACTGCGACGCCGAACTCAATCGGAAATCGAAAATCGGAAACCGACAATCACAGAACCCTGTTCTTCGCATTACGGCAGCTCGACGACCTTCAGGTTGTCTTTTTCGGCAAACGTCTTCGTGGTGATCAAGGCTCGCTTCTTCGCCTCGTCGATGACCAGAACCAAGGGCTTCGCTTCGTTGGCGTACTTCTTCAGGATACCCGCGATGCCTTCCAAACCAGTAACTTTTCCCAGCGTCATATTCTGCGGCATGTTCTTGGTGAAGCCAGCGTCCTTGAGCGCATCGCCGTCGATCTCGATCGTGACCTTGCATTCATCGGCAATGAACTTGAAGGCATCTTGCAGCGGCGTGCGGTTGAATTCGATTTCGATCTTGAATTGCTTCAGACGGTCGGCCACCAGGTCGGGCAGCTTGCCGGTCTCCTTCGGCTTGTCGGTCACCGCGGACTTGCGGAAGTCGGTGCGAGTGGACTCGTCCCAGGTCAGCAATGTACCGATTGCCAGATTCGGCGCGGCACGTTCCGGCAGCGAGGTCGTGAGCGTGGCGTAACGGTCACCCGACGACGACGAGGTCGCCAGCGAGAAGACCTTCATCATCGCCGGGAAGCGACCGACGATCTGTCGCGGGCCGACTTGCTTGGGGTCCATCTTCCGTACGGCCGCAAGCAACTCATTTGGCAGCTTGTCGAGCTTTTGTTTCATCTCGTGCTGCAAGCCGGTCCGGCTAATTGACGACTTGTTCCGCAACAACATCTCCGAGTGAAACTTTTCGCCGACGTGCAGGCTCCACGCGACCGACTCGACCTTCTTCGCGTTGAAGAACTCCAAGAAGTAATCGCCGACCGTGTGCAACTCCTGCGGCAAAATGAATGGCAGATGAGCTCCCAAGACGGCGGGTTCGAACATCAGCACGATCTGCCGCTGTCGGTCGGTGTTCTTCAGCAAGGCTTCCAGCCCCGGCGATTGAGCGTTCGCGCGATTGACCGACTCGACCAACTCCACCTGCTTCATGCGCGGAGCCAACGCCAACGTCCGCAGATCTTTGAGCACGTAGGCATATTGATCGCCGACATACACAGGGTACTCGCCCGAGTCGTTGTATTCTCCTTTCGACTTCAGCAACTTGATGAGGTCCGCCTTCTGCTGTGCTTCCTTCAGCCGCACGAGCGCCGCGACCTGCATCTCCTCGCCAACCTTTCCGGGGAGCAGCCCAAACGTCACTTCTTCAATCTTCACCGGCTCGAACAGACAGACGTCTTGAATGTTCTTTTCGAGCCATTCGCCGAGCGGTCCCCAGCAGTAGCGGAACTCTTCCTCCTTCGAGCCTTTCGTCCACAAGTCCGCCGGCCGCAAATGCACGACTGCCGTCACGCCGTAGGGCATGCAAAGCAACTCGATCGGCTCCCCTTTCGTCGGCCTGATCGGCAACGGGGCTTCCCACGCCGGTTCATCGTCAACTTCCTTCGCATCCCGTTTTGTCAGAGTCACCGACTTGCCGTTCGACTTGCTCGACGACCCGAACAGCGCGCCGCGAAACGCAACCGCCGATCCGCCAATCAACAAAACCAACGCGCCGACGACCGCGATCGTCATCTGCATCTGCTTCGCCTTGCCGCGGCTTCGTGATTTGCGACGTAAAGTGGTCGCCAGCATTTCGCTTTCCAGCGGCATCGGGATCTGACCGGGATAAGCCGCCGGCACGGCGGCGTTTTGGTCCGGAATCCAACGAGCGCTGGTTCCCGCAGGAGGCTGTTTGGCGACCGGTTCGGCCAGTTCGAGCTGCACTTCATCCGGCTCTTCCAAAATGAACGCATGCCCGCACTTGGCGCACTTCCCCCTGCGACCCAGCAGGCTGCGATCCGGCAGCTTCAGTGTCTTGCCGCACTTCGGACAGGCAATCTGCAAACCGGCCATGCGTCACCCAAGCTCAGGAACACGAAACCATCTTGAGCATGTTACGTGTCGCCAGATACCGTTGCCAGAGGTGCTTGGCCGCGCGATTCCATGCTCCGAGTTTGCTCGCCCGCAAGCTAGGTCATCACGTTCGTGGTCATGGTGATTTCTGATGCGCGAAAAACGGAAAAGGTTTGGTGAAACGGATTGCACTATTTCGAATCTGGCGGCGGAAACGGAATTAACGGACTGGCGTTGGACTTCTCCAGCAACTCTCGAAACTCAGTGTTGTTTTCAATGAGGCGGTCAATGAAATCATCGTTTTCGTCGTTTGGAAGAATGCGGACCGTGACCTGATCGGGAAATTCCACAACGATAGACTCGCCGGATTGTCCGCAGCGGCGCATCACTTCCTCTGACCGCGATTGAAACTCACGGTACGTCATCGCTTTCGATTCCTTGGTTGGATCGGAAGCCAACCGGCTGGCAACAGCCTGATGAATTACGTTTCGGTCACGAGTTGACAAGACTTGAAAATGTTCGGCAGCCTCTTGACGGATTGCGATCTGAAAGAGCATCGTGCAACCACCGATTCAATACCGATCAGTACCGATAGTGCTCCGGCTTGTACGGGCCTTCGGTCGGAACACCGAGGTAGTCGGCTTGGCCCGCCGTCAGTTTGGTCAGCTTCACACCAAGCTTTTCTAAATGCAGGCGGGCGACTTCTTCGTCGAGCTTTTTCGACAGGCGATGCACGCCGATTTCGTATTTGTCCGGCTCGGTCCAGATCGCGATTTGGGCCAGCACTTGGTTCGTGAAGCTGTTGGACATCACGAATGACGGGTGGCCGGTCGCGCAACCGAGGTTCACCAGGCGGCCTTCGGCCAGCACGAGGATTGCCTTGCCGTCCGGGTAGACGAACTTGTCGACTTGCGGCTTGATCTCGATGCGTTTGATGTCGGAGCGATTCTTCAGATAGCCGACGTTGATTTCGCTATCGAAATGGCCGATGTTGCAGACGATGGCGTGATGCTTCATGCGGTCGAGGTGCTCGCCGCGGATGACGTCATAGCAGCCGGTCGTGGTGACGAAGATGTCTCCGCGCGGGGCCGCGTCTTCCATCGTCGTGACTTCGAAACCCTCCATCGCGGCCTGCAAGGCACAGATCGGGTCAATCTCGGTGACGAGCACGCGGGCACCGAGGCTCTTCATCGAGTGCGAGCAGCCCTTGCCGACGTCGCCGTAGCCGGCCACGACGACCACTTTCCCGGCGACCATGATGTCGGTCGCGCGCTTGATGCCATCGGCCAGCGACTCGCGGCAGCCGTATAAATTGTCGAACTTGCTCTTCGTCACGCTGTCGTTGACGTTGATCGCCGGAAACAGCAGCGTGCCGGCTTGGTGCATTTG
>CAYSHJ010000411.1:0-5171 GCA_964430385.1 uncultured Planctomycetaceae bacterium | reverse complement strand
GGCCTCGCTGCGCGGACTGCGACTGGATAAGTCAATTATCTATCGTGGCACGTTCGGGACCGGACTTTTTCAGTGCATTTATCAAGCGGGTCCGGCCCATTGGGCCATGTTGCCCAGTACGCTCGAATGGCATCTCCTGATCGCCCTGTGTTGTCTGGCGATTCCGCTGTGGCCCGTGGCGGCGATCATCGCCGTTTGTCTGTGGTTGCTGTCGTTGCTGGTGGCGGCCCTGCAGTCGGCCCAGGCGCGAATCCCACCGAACCTCGACGGACCGCTGTCGCGCCTCGTCGTCATGGGTCTCTGTTACGCGCAACCGCTGGTACGCGCCTGGCATCGGCAGCGGACGAGGCTTTTCTCGTACCATCGGCCCGCGGTCCTTTCAAGGGCTTCCGGAACCGCGAATCGACTTCCGCTGTTTGGCAGCCATACGGTCGAGTATTGGAGTGACCAGGGAATTGAGCGGACACATTTGCTCGGACAGGTGATTGCACAATTGCACGAACAACGCTGGTGCAAGTCGGTCGACACCGGCTGGGAGAGTTGGGATATTGAAGTCCTCTGTCAGCCCTGGACGGTGGCCCGGATCGCCACCGCTCAGGAAGAACATGGCGGCGGAAGGCGACTCATTCGTGTCCGTTATAAACTCCGGCCGTCGGGCTACACTCAGGTTGTCTGGGCGTTCAGTGGTGTGGTGGCAGTCTTGGGAGGCATTTTTTCCGCGTGGCCCTACATGGCGGTGGCGGGCGCCTTGGTCGCCATCGGATCTGTCGTTTACTGGCGTGGCAGTTATCGCGCTCGGCACATCGTGACCGTTGTGGAATCGGCGGCGGCGAGTCTGGGGATGATTGCCTGTCGTCGCGACCAACTTCCGGTGAGCATCGCGACCTCCGCCGCGCCCGATGTGTCCGCCGCTCCGGCAGGAACGAACAACTAAACGTACATCACTTGACCGTAGCTGAACTCGCCAGAGTTCAGTTGTTTGGAATTCGAAAGACCCTGAATTCTGGCGAATTCAGCTACGACCGCTAGCCGTCTAGCGCTGTAGATCTAAGGAGAGAGTCATGCATGTCCATCGGTTGATCCGCCGACCACACCGGCGGAGTGGTTTCACGCTGATCGAGTTGATGGTGGTGATTGCCATTATCGCGGTCCTGATCGCGCTCCTCTTGCCGGCGGTTCAGGCAGCACGCGAGGCGGCACGGCAATCCACTTGCAAGAACCAACTCAAGCAGATCGGTTTGTCGTTCCAACTGCACCACGATACCTATCGGTATTTTCCGAGCGCCGGCTGGGACTTCTGGGAGCCGCCAACGTACATGTCTGGCGTACCCGCTGTGGGGGACAACCAGCGAGCAGGTTGGGGATTTCAGATTCTCCAATTCATCGAAGCGAAGGAGGTCTGGCGCGGCGGCTCCGGAGCCACTGATCTCGATCGCATCCTGTTCGCGATCGGTACGACGAACCCTGTCTTTTTTTGTCCCACACGTCGGGCTCCGCAGACCCTGACCTATTCCGATCCCTTCTATCTCGGCGGCACGACCGCGACGCACGCGCAGTGCGACTACGCAGGGAGCAATCTGGAAGAGACCGGAGTCCTGCGGCGGTACACGCCGACTCGTATGGCCGAGGTCCGGGACGGCACCTCGCTGACACTGTTGGTCGGCGAGAAACGCCTGAACCGAAGCCTTCTGGGAAGTTGGCAAGAGGACGACAACGAGGGCTACACGGCCGGGTGGGATGAGGACACGATGCGCCGCACGGATTTGCCCCCCGCGGGCGACCATGTCTCACCCAGCGGTGATGGCGAAGAAAAATTCGGATCGTCGCATTCGGGGGTCTTCAATGCCGCTCTGGTCGACGGATCGGTGCGTTCAATCTCCTACACGATCGACGCCACCGTCTTTCGTTACCTGGGTGACATCAAGGACGCCCAGCCGATCAACCCGTTTCAATGAGGAGCAACGCCATTGGCTGTGCAGCTCGGCAGACGCTGCCTAATCGTCAACGCGGACGACTTCGGAATGAGTGCCGGTGTGAATCGCGGCATCATCGAAGCTCACTGCCAGGGGATTGTCACCAGCGCCAGCCTGCTGGTTCGGTGGCCGGACGCCGCTCAAGCGGTCGCGCTCAGCCGCGAATGGCCGCTTCTCGGGCTGGGTTTACATATTGATTTGGGAGAATGGGCCTATCGCAATGGGAATTGGGTGGCACTTTACGAAGTGGTTCCACTACCGGATCGAGACAGCGTGTTGCGCGAAGTCTCCCGACAGCTTGAGCTGTTTCGGCAACTGACGGGACGTAACCCGACGCACCTGGATTCTCATCAGCACGTCCATCGCGAGGAGCCGGTTCGGTCCATCATGGCTGACATCGCCAACAACTGTTCGATTCCCCTGCGGCATTTCAGTCCGCGGGTCACTTACTGCGGAGCCTTCTACGGCCAGACAGGAACCGGCGAGCCGTATCCGGAAGCGATCAGCGCAGCGGCGCTGATTCGCGTTCTTTCAGAGCTGACACCTGGCGTGACCGAACTCTGCTGCCATCCCGGTTTGGACGACGATCTGAAAACCATGTACAGCCACGAACGATTCGACGAAGTACAGACGCTGTGTGACGCGCGCATACGCTTGGCCATCGCCACGGCTGGGATCGGGATGTGCTCCTTCAATGATCTGGCCGAAGCCCAGCGTGTAGGAGATCGCCAATCATGAAAAGCGTTCACGATGGACCATACCTCGCGCAGTCGAGTTTGACACTAAACCGACGCGCAAACGCGGCCTCTCTCCCGCCGATCCAAACACAGCCTTGCCGTTCGAGTCTGACACTAGCCCGACGCGCCAGCGAGGGAAACTTGTTGCCTGTCCCTCGCTGGCGCTTCGGGCTAGTGTGGATTGGTGCCCGATTCGGACTAGTGCTGTTGCTGCTGCTGGCCGGATGCGGTCAGGATGAGACGTACACGGTTCCCGGTCTGACAAAGATGTTGCAGGACAGCGACCCGGCGATGCGATGTACTGCGGCGGAACTGCTGGGAGCCTACGGTGCCGAGGCGAAGCCCGCCGTGCCGCAGTTGACGAACGCTCTCAAAGACAGCGATCCGAGCGTGCGGCTTGCAGCGGCGTATGGATTGGCTGCCATCGGGCCAGACGCCGAGTCCGCTCTGCCGACGCTGATCGAGACGCTCAAGGATCAAGACGCGGAAGTCCGCTTGGCGGCGGTGTACGCGATGCCGACGGTCGGCCCGACAGCTCCCACAGCGCTCACAGCCTTGCAACAGGCCCAACGGGATCGCGATGAAAGCGTTCGCAAGGGAGCCACGACGGCGATCCGCAAGCTGGAATCCGCCGCAAAGTACAGAAAATCCGCCGCACCATCGGCCACGGATCAAAAGGGTGCGAAGGTGCTGCCGTGAAATACCTTCCCCGCGTTCTTCATTACCTAAGGCCCTATTGGGGGCTGGCGAGCGTGGTGGTCGTGCTGTTGTTTCTCGCCAGCGCGATGGATTTGCTTACCCCCTGGCCGCTGAAAATCATCGTTGACAATGCGCTGGGCCAACATCCGGTTCCCGAATGGCTGCGAGCCATCGTCGGTGCCGGCGATGAGCATCGGCGTTTGCTGATCCTTGCCGTCGTGGCCGGTCTGTTGGTGACGCTCCTCCACAACGGGTTCAGCGTCATCGAGAGTTATGTGAAGACCAAGCTGGAACAGCGAATTATTCTCGACTTCCGCAGCGATTTGTTCGAGCACGCTCAGCGACTCTCGCTGGCGTTTCACGACAACCGACGCTCGGGCATGCTGATCTACGCCATCAACAACCAGGGCGATGCCGTCGTCGCCCTGATCATGATCGTTCCGACTTTGGTGCAAAGCCTGATCACGCTGGTCGGAATGTTCTGGATCGTCTTCCTGATGGACAAGTGGCTGGCGCTGCTGTCGATGATGGTCCTGCCCTTGCTGTTGTATTCCGTCCGCTACTACGCGACCCGAATTCAGGACCGGCTGATGCGTGTCTGCGGCATGGAAGGAGAATCGCTGTCGATCGTGCATGAGGCGATGTCGATGCTCCGCGTGATCGTCGCCTTTGGCCGCGAGAGTCACGAGCAACAGCGGTTCCGCGATCAAGGTCAGCGGGCCATTGCCGCCCGAGTCGATGTCACCGTCCGGCAAACGCTGTTTTCCCTGTCCGTCAACATGACGACCGCTCTGGGAACAGCCGCCGTGCTGGGTTATGGCGCCCATCAGGTGCTTCAGGGAAATCTGTCCGTCGGCGACTTGCTGGTCGTCATGGCCTACATCGCGGCCGTGTACAAGCCGCTCGAGGCGATCACCTATACGCTCGGCTCGATCCAGAACCAACTGGTCCAACTGAAGATCGCGTTCAATCTGCTCGACACGGAGCCTGAGGTCAAACAGACGATTCAGGCCGTCGAGATCACCGATTGCCGCGGCAGCCTGACCTTCGAGAACGTGAATTTCAATTACCTCGAGCGGACCGACACGCTGAAGAACGTCTCGTTCGAAGTCGCGCCCGGTCAGCGAGTAGCGATCGTCGGACCCACCGGGGCCGGCAAGACCACGCTTATCAGTTTGATTCCCCGGTTCTACGATCCGACCGACGGACGCATTCTGCTGGATGGTCGCGACACGTGTGGCTTGACCCTGAAATCGCTGCGTGACCAGATCAGCTTGGTTTTGCAGGAGCCGCTGCTGTTCTCGGGAAGCATCGCCGACAACATCCGCTACGGTCGCCTGGATGCCACCCAAGACGAGATCATCGCCGCCGCGCAAGCCGCCAATGCGCATGACTTCATCATGAAGCTTCCCCAGAAGTATCAAACCGAGTTGGGCGAACGGGGCGCGAAGCTCTCCGGTGGCGAACGGCAGCGAATCTGCGTCGCGCGCGCCTTCCTGAAAGACGCTCCGATTCTGATTCTCGACGATCCGACCTCCGCCATTGACTCGCGGACCGAAGCCGTGATTCTCGATGCTCTCGATCGACTGATGGTCGGACGCACGAGCCTAATGATCGCGCATCGCCTTTCGACCGTTCACCACGCCGATTTGATTTTAGTTCTCGACCGCGGTCAGATCGTGCAGCGCGGCACGCACGAAGAACTGCTGGCCCAGGAGGGGCTCTATCGGCAACTCCACGAGATGCAAACGCGACATGGCAA
>CAYSHJ010000410.1:0-8356 GCA_964430385.1 uncultured Planctomycetaceae bacterium | reverse complement strand
CAACTATGGCGTCACGATTCAGGACTATGTGAGTACGACCAGCGACGGTGTTGTCTTTAACTCCAGTGAAACGCCCACCGCCGCGAACCGGCCAAAACTCACGATCACGTATGGACCGGGAAGTCCACTCATGGCCGCTTCTACGGCGTCCGTCACGAGCAGCACGCTGATCGGCTCAAATCTCACGGACGCGGCACTCGCACAGATCGGTCAGGAGGCCACAGCGCGATGGCTGACGAGCACCCCAGCCGGCATGCACGATGCCATCCGCACCACGGCCGGCTCGATCACCTTCGCCATTGCGGACCTTCCCGGGCAGACCTTAGGGACAGCGTTCGGGCATACGATTTTGATCGATCGCGATGCTGCTGGTTTCGGCTGGTTTGTCGACCGGACACCGCGTGACGACCGTGAATTCGGCGCGTCGCATGACGCGAGTCTGACGAGCCCCGCTGATGGCCGCATGGATCTGTTGTCGGTCGTCGCACACGAGATCGGGCATCTCCTCGGCTTCGACCACGATAGCGCTCTCGACGTGATGCGCGACTCACTCGAAGCAGGACATCGAACGATCGCGGTTGATGGGTACTTCCAGGGCGTTGGTCCGCATCACGGCAGACCGGCACTCAACCCGTTCATGTAGGCGAATGACACCGTTTAAGCGCATTCCAGGGCGTCCCGACAGCCCAGTAAGACTTCCTATTCGGCCTGCGTGAAAACGCAACCTTCCTGCGTTCCGAAGTTCGGCGTGGCCAAGTCGAGATCCACGTTGGCCGCGTGACCGTCCGGTACTCGGCATTCAGACATTCAACAACACGCCGGGATATGGGTTGGTCGACCTGAACGCGGCTGTTACGATCCTCGCGTTGACGTCTCGTCGAATTCGATGTGTTGGCGTTTGGATGATGAAACGTGTTTTCGATACACGGTTCTACTAGCCGATTGTGTGACACCGTTTCGCGGCGCGAGCTGTTGACGGTCGGCGGTCTGTCGCTTTTCGGGCTGGGGCTGCCGGCGTTCCTGCGACAGCAAGCCGTGCAAGCGGCACCGAGTGCGACCGGCTCGGCGCGCGCGGCCAACGGATTTGGCGCGACCCAGGCGGTGATCCTGGTCTACTTGCAAGGATCACCCAGCCACATCGACCTGTGGGATCCCAAGCCCGATGCGCCGGCGGAAATCCGTGGCGAGTTCCGGCCCATCGCGACGCGCGTCCCTGGAATGCAGTTGGGTGAAGTGCTGCCGCTGCTGGCAGAGCAAGCTCAGCATTTCACGCTCATCCGTTCGATGGGAGTCAAGCCGAAGGGACTGCGAAATCACGGCTCGGCGATTTACATGTTGATGACCGGCACCGACCCGAACAATTTTTCGTCGACCGGACTGGCGGTGCCGCCGTCGCGGGACGACTTGCCGTCGGTCGGTTCCATCGTGGCTCGGCAGCGGCCGTCGCCGTCGGGAGGTCTGGGCTACGTCGCCGTGTGTGGACCCGTCAAAGAGGGAAAAGAAGTCGGCGTCGGACAGTCGGCCGGAATTCTCGGCGCAGCGAACGACCCTTTCACGATGTACGACGACCCGACTCAGCCGCTGAAGCTGGAAGCATTCGCGCTTCCCGGCGATGTGACTTTGGATCGGTTGCACTCTCGTGTCGATCTGCGATCGAGCATTGATGCGCAACGCGAAGCCGCTCGCACAACAGCGACGTTCGACACGTACTACGACCGAGCACTCGCGCTGGTGCAATCGCATCAAGCCGTGCAAGCGTTTCGACTCGATGCGGAATCGGACGCGACGCGCGACCGCTACGGACGGACACGGTTTGGCCAGAGTTGCCTGTTGGCTCGGCGGCTGGTCGAGGCGGGGACGCGATTCGTGCAAGTGACTTGGCCAGCCCGATCCGACGACGAGCCTGTGGCCGGACCGGACGGGTCATGGGACACGCATCGCAACAACTTCCCGACACTGCGCGAGCACCGCTGCCCGGTCTTCGACCGCACGCTGTCCGCGCTACTGGCGGACCTTGCCGCGCGCGGGCTGCTCGACACGACACTCGTCGTGGCGGTTGGTGAGTTCGGTCGCTCACCGAAGATCGGTGCTCCGACCACCGATAATGTCGGCCCTGGCGGTCGCGACCACTGGCCCGAATGTTATTCGTGTCTCATCGCGGGAGGCGGCGTGAGACCGGGGCAGGTCTTTGGCGAATCCGATCGCTTCGCGGCGTGGCCCAAGAATAATCCGGTACACCCTTACGATCTGATCTCCACGATTTACCACGCGCTGGGCATCAATTCCGCGACCGAGTACCACGACTCGCTCAATCGCCCGCGCCGCCTCGTCGAACACGGCCAGCCCGTGCTGGGCCTGTTCTAAACCTGTCGCCCACGCCCGGCAACGGCGTTAAGGTCAGGACTGGTCCAAGAACGAGATCGTGTTGATCAGCCGGAACGCGCTAGCGTCCGGTTCCGTTGGTGACGCACAAACCTTCGAAGACTTCCAAAGTTTCGGTCGGTTTGGCGAGACGCTGCTTGTTTGCCGCGAGTCGTCTGGCATAATCTCAGCACCATGACTGCCACATTTGACCTCTCGCCGATTCTGAAATCTCCGCGACTGCCCGATATCGCCGCTACGCTCGTCAATCGTCTGCGCGACGAGACCGAACGACGCGAGCGTTTTTACGACGAGATGTCGGACGACCAGAAAGTCGAATTCATCGCGGGAGAAGTCATCGTGCATTCCCCGGCTCGAAACCGCCATCTGTGTGCCAAGCTCGAACTCGCGGCCTTGCTGAAGTACTTCGTCAATCATCACCGCCTCGGCGAAGTCCGAGACGAGAAATGTTTATGCGTGTTCCCTCGCAACGATTACGAGCCGGACGTCGTGTACTTTGGCCATGAGAAGTCGGCCGCGTTCACGAAACAGACGATGAAATTCCCTGTTCCCGATCTGGCCGTCGAAGTGCTGTCGGACACGACCGAGCAGCGTGATCGAGGCGTGAAGTTTGAGGACTACGAGGCTCACGGCGTCCGCGAGTATTGGATCGTGGATGCGGAGGCTGAGTCCGTCGAACAATACGTGCTCGAAGAAGGTGCCTTTCGGCTGCTGCTGAAGTCCGGTTCCGGAGACATCGAAAGCCGCGTTGTCACCGGCTTCCGCATCCCGATTCGAGCCATCTTCGACTCAGCGACCAACCTCGAAACGCTGCGCCGGCTGTTGGCTTGAGCGGTAAGTTTTTTGCGAGGGTGGCACGTCCCTGAGTCATCGAAGGGCGTGCCGCTCGACGCTGCTTCCACGCCCATCCCGATCGTCTGGGCGTGCCAGCCGTCCGTACGATCTCATCTCCGCGAGCTACAACGCGCTCGGCATCGATCCCGCGACCGAGTACCATGACTCGCTCAATCGCCCGCGCCGCCTCGTCGAACACGGCCACTCGGTGCTGCGACCGTTCTGAACTTGTCGCGGACGGCGGCCGACGGCGGCCGACGGCGGCCGACGGCGAGATGGTAGGCGAGATAGAAAAAGTGTCGGAAACCGAAAACGCAATCGGATTCTGACACTATTGGACCGGTTTTCAATGGAAGCCAGAATGATTGAGTACATCAAGCAATACGCCGCGATGGTGATGGCGAAAAGCAAGTCTGTGGTTGCTAACAAAGCCCCGTCTTCAACGAATGGTGAATTGGAAGCTGATGTGCCGGAAGCGCCCACGCCAAAGAGTGACTCTGAGTCGGTTAAGAATGAGGCAGATGCGAACGCAGCGAAAAAACCACGGCCGACGCCGCGGGATGCGGCCGCATCCGGAGCAATGTCTCGATCAAACGCGCCGACCTCCCGTCAAAGTGACGAAACGCAATTCGAGGTTCGCAAATGTGCCGGAACTTTTGGTCCAACTTTCAAAGTGCTCGGCCCGAAACATTCTTGGATCTCCAATCGGACATTTTATGACAAATGGGACGCGAAAGTGGCGATAGAAGTGTTTCAGTCCCGAGCCAGCGAACGGAGTTATTTGAGTTTGGTTCGACGGTTTTCACAACAGAAGCCGGCGGCAGCCATCACCGCAGTGAAAGAGTGGCTTCACAAGCAAGAAGCGAAGAAGTCGATTGCGAAACGAGCAGGCAGGCAAAATACATCCTCAATTGAGTCAGTTCGGACGGAGATAAACGCTCGGCCAAATGCTGCGGAACTCCGATTCGAATTGGCGGTAATTCTGCTAAGCGGTGTTCGTGGCTTCGAAGCGATCACGCGACGGGGTGCGAAATTGTGGAAGCAGATTCAGGCTGTCCGGGAAGATCCTGGAACCATCTCAATTCGACAGGAGGCGCTCAAGGAACTGATCCTCGCCCTCGCATTCGGCGTCGCCGAACCACTCAAGTCTGCGAAAGCACGTTTTCTGGTTATCGAGCTCACATTGTCAGCTACCGATCTTCAATTGGTCGCACAAAAACAATCGAAACGGAGCCAGTCGCGTGCGCGGGACAAAGCCGAACAGCGGCTCCTCCCGCTCCGCGCGTTGGCTGACGATCTCATATTGGATACTGCTCGCCACTTGCGTCGCGATCCTCACGATATCGAAGCGATCTCAATTCAGAAGGCGGCTTACGAGTTTCTTGGTGACCAAAAAGGCGTGGGAAAAGCGGAGCAGGCACTGCGCCAAGCCAAAAGTGTTCACGTGGCTGGGTTGCGAACGAAAAACTCAAAAAAGGAAAGAATCGACACACGTGGAACTCGTCGAAAGCGAGACGGGCTGGAACTGGAAGCCACAGCCAAGAGAGTGCTCGAAAAACTGGGAATGGAAGCGCGAACAACGCAAGTGACCGGCGACGGCGGAATTGATGTTGAGGCGTATGACACTCGGCCGTTCTTCGCCGGCAAATACATCGTCCAATGCAAGGATTGGGAACAGCCTGTTGGAGAGCCAGTGATTCGCGAACTGTACGGCGTCACGATGGCAGCAGGTGCGAATAAAGGAATTCTGATTTCGTCTGGGTCATTCACGAGGCAAGCCCAGGAGTTTGCGAAAGGAAAGCCGCTTGAACTCATTGACGGTGAAACGCTGCGAGCCCTTTTGGGCAGTCTCGAAAAGAAATAGGTGTGGACTTTCCAAAACCGAGCCACCACGGAAGGCCCAAAACTGTCAGCAACCGAAAACGGGCAAAGGCAAAGGTGGCAGGAACCGAAAAACGAATCGACCGCGAAACAACCGTGATGATTCACCGTTCGTCCGAAGACGCACAGGCCGTCAATGAAATCGCGAAGGCGAAGGGACTCAACGACGCCGAACTTATCCGCGAATGGGTTGTCGAAAAGGTTCACAGCCTTTGAATGCCGGTCGGCGAAGCGATTGCGGCCTAGCGGCTGAAAGGCCAGGAACCGCAAACGTGCAATCGCCGAACGAGTCGCTCATCCCGAGCGGCGGATCGCGTCCAATGATTTATTCAAAAGTCGTCTTCCGTGATCGCTTCTTGCGTCCCAGGCCAAACGCAAGTTGTCGCGCGTCCAGCGGAAGATGAACGCGTTCTGGAGCCCACGGCCAGCGATCTGCGTTTTCGGCAAGTTGGCGAATCGCTTCCTGAAAGCCTTCCAACCAACGGACGGCTTGTTCGGTGGAACGGTGCTCAGCCCACCACAACGCCGCGTCGTAGAGTTGTAACTCCGCGCGAGAGGTCAGCGAGACAGCGCATGTCATGCTCGCCACCCCAGGCGACGGCGGACATCGTCAAAGACCTGATCAACCGGATTCACGCGGCCAGGAGCGACGTCGTCGAGACTTTGCTCGATGTCGGCGACGGTGGCTTGCAACTCCCGCTCGGCTCGCCACTGGCGAAGACATTCCTCCAGCGATGAAGGCACCGCGTTTTGGCGAAGTCGCTGAGAGGCAAACCGTGAGAAACTTTCAAGCTCTTCCAACGTGACCTGCATCGCGAATTCCTCGCTCGTAAAGTCAGGTGAAGAAATTATTGTGATTCTCAGTGCCATTGTCACCGGCAATGACGAGCTGAACACCTCAGCATCACAACTTCGGCGGGACACCGAGCGACTTGCCGCCGTCGATCGCCAGCGCCGTTCCGGTCACCATGCACGCGGCGTCGCTGACCAAGTACAGGACGGCCTCGGCAATTTCTTCGGGTCGACTCATGCGACCGAACGCCTGCGCCAGCGGACTGGCAGCGATAATTTGTTGCTCGGCGGCCGAACGATCCCGAGCTTGATCGAGGTCGTCGTTCATCATGCCCGTGTCACCGACGGGGCCGGGGCAAACGGCGTTGATGCGGATGCGGTCCTGCGCGTGACACAAGGCCAGACTTTTCGTCAGAGCCACCAAAGCCAGCTTGCTGATCGAGTAAACCGGGTCGTGAGCTCGTGGCAGCAAGCCGGCGTTACTCGCGATGTTCACGATCACCCCGCCGCCAATGGCGATCAGGTGGGGGATCGCAAACTTCGCTCCAAAGAAGGCCGCCTTGAGATTCGTGTCCAGGCAGTTGTCCCAATCCGATTCGGTGACTTCACGGATTTGTTTGACCATCCCAATCCCGGCATTGTTGACGAGGATGTCCAGCCGCCCGGCCGAACGGGCGGCAGCGTCGATCAGACGTTGCAAGTCCCCAACTTGGCGAACGTCGCACTGCGATGCATGAATTCCCAGATCACGGAGCGACGCTTGGTCTTGGGACGGCCAGCGATAATCCCCCACAAATACGGTGGCCCCGTGCCGTGCGAGCAGCTTGGCGGTGGCTTGGCCAATCCCGCTCGCTCCGCCAGTCACGACCGCGACACGGCCGGACAGTCGTTGAGGCTCCGCAGTCATGGAAACTCCTTGACGGTTGACCGTGAAATGGATTCAACTCGCTTTCGCAGCGTTAGTTAAGGCGGTAGATTAGCAGTCAGCTCAATAAACTCTCCAAAATGCTCAGAACGTCTCTGAGGCAATTCAGGTACTTAATTGCTCGGAGTTTGTGGCCGTTCGTTCGGAACGTCGGTCGCAAGATAGTGTTCCACTTAGGCTCAAGCAAACGGTGCTGTCGGAGGTTGGCATGATGACTCGATCTTGGACCGCACAGTTTTCTTGGACCGCACAGTTTTGGACCGCACATCGATTGGCTTGCGGGGTGGCAGGTATTGTCGTGGCCTGTGCCGCCTCGAATTTACTGAGCGCTGAACCGGCATCAAAGACAGCGTCGACCAAAACATCGGCTGTAAGTGCGACCAGTACTGCGAAGGAAGCCAAGAGCGACGACGACGCCAAACCAGACGCCAAGTCGATTGGCAAGAAACGCGATGGATTCACGACCGGCTCGTCGGACGTGTTGATCTCTTATGTCAACGAGCAAATCCGGCAAGGCTGGTCCGACAACGAGGTCGAGCCGTCCAACGTTGCGAGTGACTCCGAATGGATTCGCCGCGTTCATCTGGACATCGTCGGTCATGTTCCGCCAATGGAAGTTGTCGACGAGTTCATCGCGGACAAGGACAAGGCCAAGCGATCAAAGCTCATCGACAAGCTTTTGGATGATCCCGGTTACGTTCGCAATTGGACGACGATCTGGACGAACCTGACCATCGGTCAGCAGACTCCGCAGCGAGTCAGCCGCAAGGGGATGCAGAAGTTTTTGCGAGAAGCGTTCGCCAAGAACCGACCTTGGAACGAAGTGGTCTACGACATCATCTCGGCCGAAGGACATTTCGAGGAAAACGGAGCGGTCAATTATATCTTGGCTCAGATGCAGTTGCCGGATGAAGGCGTGCAGGCGACCGCCAAGACGACTCGCTTGTTCATGGGCATGCAGGTGCAATGTACACAGTGTCACAATCATCCGTTCAACGATTGGCAGCAACGCCAGTTTTGGGAGTTCAACACGTTCTTCCGACAACTCCGCAAGGAAGAACACCAGAAGTACGACATGAAGACCGGCCGGAACGAGTTCGATTACGCCGAGCTCAAACGGCGCGAAAGTGTGGGAGAGAACGTCTTCTTTGAACGTCGTAACGGACTTCAGGAGGCGGCCTATCCGAAGTACTTCGGCAAAGATGTTCTGGACGACATTAAGAAGCAGGATGAGAACGGCTACGAGGTGAACCGGCGTGCCGAATTGGCCAAGCAGATGATTGAAGGCGAGAAGCCGCTCGTCGCCGCGGCGATGGTCAACCGCACGTGGGGCCACTTCTTTGGATTCGGCTTTACGAAGCCGGTCGATGACATCGGTCCGCATAATCCGGCGTCGCATCCGGACTTGATGGAACGGCTGGCCGTCGAGTTCGTGAAGTCGCGCTATGACGTCAAGCAGCTTATTCGCTGGATCTGCAATTCTGAGGCATACAACCTCACCAGCCAAGCGGCCAAGACCAACGAAGAGAAGGACAATCCCGC
>CAYSHJ010000409.1:0-1896 GCA_964430385.1 uncultured Planctomycetaceae bacterium | reverse complement strand
TAGGAGTTCGTCTTCGGTGACATCGGCTCGTTTTTTGAACTTGCAGTTTCCGAAGTCCCGCAAACGCAATGGAGTCGAATCCTCTTGCAACGACCGAAGGTCCAAACCCAAATGGCGCGATAACAACAACAGACCCTGAGCGTAGCCAGCGGGATTCGAGGCGATCTCATCTTCCCAGGTCTTGCCATGCAGAAGATCGTTGATGTTGATGGGCAGCGGCATGAAGCAAACATCGTCAGTGTTGTCCGGCATTCGGCAGCAGAACATAAACGCCGAGAAGGTCCATCGACCGTACCCGGATCGACCGCAACTTGCGGGAACAGCCTTGGCGAATCTGATCGGGTTCGCGCATGGGAGCGGTCATGGGCATCGTGCTATTTGCGAATCGGCAGTTTGTGCGAACTCAGGTTCACCGGTGGGTAGCACATTGGCCCCCAATCCTCGTCAGCACCGTGCTCGATCCAGACTTGAAGCATGCCGGGCAGCCGCCAGCCCATCATGGTGACGCAGTGTTTTAAGGAGGTGCGATTCAGGCGGCTGCCGCAGGTGGCGGCACCGTGAGTGAGTTGGCAGCGGAGCAAATAAATTCTGGTGACGAGTTGCTCCAAGATGATGAGCCAGCGGCCTTCGACATACCAACTCTGTGCTTTGTGCCGGCCGGTTCGGGCCTTGCCGGCGGACTTCGCGGAGGGGTCTTGCCAGAAGTATTGGTTGAGGTATTCGTCTTGAAGGCGATCCACTGGTGGAGCAGGATTTGATCGGCGTGGCGAACCGGATCAAGCAGTTCGACTTCGCTCATCCAACTGCACGCTCGATGAAAGCGAATCGCGGTGGGATGCTCGCTGCGTTCGATCGCCAGCCGTTCTTTGTGAGGTTTCCATTGGCGACGCAGGTCGTGAACCGTTTGCGGCGATGCGGGCATGGTATGTGTCCTTGTCTGTCTCGCGATTCGACCAACCGGCCTTAACGATCCGGCATGGGAATGACGACCGCCGCCAGCGTCTTGGGCTTTCGGTGATGTCCTCGATTCATCCGCCTTTCAGCAATCTATCGGTCTCGTTTTGCGACTCGCTGCTTCGCTGTGCGTCCTCTTGCGTCAAACTGCCGTCAAATAGAACCGGAAAGTCTGATTGTTGAATAACACAAACGACCTCAAGTGGTTGCGTCGTTCCTTGGTCCGGCGTTGTCGTTTCAAATGCCTCTCCAATCAAACTACCGTCAAATTGAATCAGGCCAAAAACGGCAGGTAGCTCCGGTCTCGCAGTCGTACCTTTGGATTATGCAATCGGATCACCTTGGCATCGAGTGCCTCCCGAATCAACCTCGACGCCTGCGACGCATTCTTGGCGTCGATGCCGAACCGACGAAGGAGCGAAGGGTTCGTCATCCGGCTTCCCGACACGAACCACAAACAGGCGTGTTGGTAACAGGCTCGGATACGGTCTTGCGAGTCCATCTCCGCCAACTTTCTTGGAGCGAACAACGTCGCTTTCGTGAAACCGGGCTGGGTTGTCGTGATCGCCACGAAGTCCGGGGCAGGAAGTTGAAACGCTTCCACGGCCGCAATCACTTTGTCGATGCCGCTGCCTGCCTCTTCGCAAATCTCCATTCGCCGCATCATGGCCGCCAAGGTGTCATTGCGGGACTTCGGCGGGGTGTCGATGAACCGCAACGTGTCCACCAGCGGCTCGCCGGGGTTGGTGATTTCCAGGCGTGCCGAAAAGATTTCCAACATTGGCCCGGCTCCGGTCACGGTGAAGTCCTGATGGATCAGAGCGTTGGCGACCAGTTCTCGAATCGCCTTTTCCGGGTACAAGCGGACTTCCGAGCGGAATGCTTGTCCGATGGGTTCGTTGTGTGGAAGCTGCGAACTGATGTAGGCCAACGCCGCTTCAA
>CAYSHJ010000408.1:0-1665 GCA_964430385.1 uncultured Planctomycetaceae bacterium | reverse complement strand
ATCCCAGCGTGATACGCCCTGGCGTCGAAGCCGCGACGAGCCAAGCGGTCGGCGACTTGCTCGGCGGTCCGTTGCAGCGTGACGTAGACGATTGTCGGTCCGAGTTCGCGTTGCGTCAGGCGGTTCATGAGTGTTTCATCGCGCTCCGACATCGAGACCGGAGTGGTCAACACGGTCAGGTTCGGGCGATAAAACCCGGTGCGCACGGCGTGAGCCGGCTCGATCTGAAACGTCTCGCAGATATCCTTCAGGACTTGCGGCGTCGCGGTGGCGGTCAGGGCGAACAACCGCTCGGCGCGACACTCGCGGGCGAAGCGAGTCAGCTTGAGATAATCCGGCCGAAAGTTGTGCCCCCATTCCGAAATGCAGTGGGCTTCATCGACCGCGAACAGCGACACGTGGACTCGCTGGATCGCCTCGCGAAAACGTTCGTTGTTGAATCGTTCGGGAGCCACATACAAGAGTTTTAATTGTCCGGTTCGCAGCGCCGTCATCACGGCGGCTGACTCAACGGCCGTCAACGTCGAATCGAGCCGTTCCGCCGCGATGCCCCGTTGCTTGAGTTTGTCGATCTGATCCTTCATCAGCGCGATCAGCGGCGACACGACAACCGTCAGGCCGGGAAGCAGCAACGACGGCAACTGGTAGCAGAGGGACTTGCCGCTGCCAGTCGGAAACACCGCCGCGGCTGAATGACCGGCCAGCAAGTGACCAATGACGGCTTCTTGTCCGAGGCGAAACGTCTCGAACCCAAATCTGTCACGGAGCACGTCGATTGTTGACTGCGCGGCGGGCATGGATTGGCCTTTCGGGAAAGCTGTCACCTGAGATCGTTGTGCCGCCATTGAAATGTTCCGCTCACATCTCCGCCAGCAACATGCCCAAGAGGACCAAGCGGTGCTGACCCCGGCAGCGACGTGAAAAAGGGGGGCGAATTGTTCGCCGCGCGGCATCCGGACACGGAGTTGGTCGAGTTCGTGCGTCGTCAAAGTGCGGTGGCTCGACCTGGATCAGATGATGGACGAAGGGCTGGTCACGTTGGAGAAAGTCCGCGTGATGATCTACCGCCACAGCGAGACCAAGAAGAACCAGGTCTAGCTCACGTTATTCCTTCAATTGGTACTCTTTGATCTTCCGGTACAGCGTCCGCTCGCCGATGCCGAGCAGGTGCGCGGCCTCTTCGCGGTTGCCTTTGGTGACTTCGAGCGCTCGCTGGAGGTAATACTTTTCGACCTCTTCGAGCGGTTTGCCGATGAGCTGATCGGCACCGAAAATCGTGTCGCCGAGCGCGGCGTCGCCGACGTCACCGGCGGCGGGACGAATTTCGTCGGGCAGGTCGTCGACATCCAGCAGGCCGTCGAAGTCATTGACCAACATACTTTCGATCGTGTTCCGCAACTGACGAATATTGCCTGGCCAGTCGTAGGTGACGAGCGTGTGCCGAGCCGCTCGCGAGACGGCCGGAGCTTCGCGGCCGTGGATGTCGGACAAGATCTTGCGGAAATGATCGATCAAGAGCGGAATGTCCACTCGGCGTTCGCGCAGCGGCGGCAGGCTGATGCGGAGGACGTTCAAGCGGAAGTACAGGTCTTCGCGGAATTTGCCCGTGCTGACGGCGTCCTTCAGATCGGAGTTCGTGGCGGCAACCAGTCGCACGTTGACGTC
>CAYSHJ010000407.1:0-4630 GCA_964430385.1 uncultured Planctomycetaceae bacterium | reverse complement strand
GTCCTCGTTCAGCGGATCGCTGTCGGTTTCGGAAATCACGTTGTTGGGATCGGCCACGGCCAGGATCAAGTAGTCGCTGGCGATTTCCGCCGCTCCCGCGCCGGGCAGGAGCACTTGCGAGCCGATCGTGAAGTTGAGCGTGTGCGAACCGACCGTCAGATCCGCCGCGTTGCTGATCGTGACCGTGCTCAACACGGTGTCCGCGCCGTCGGCCACTGAATCCGTCGATTGCAAGAACCGCAGACTCAGCGGGCTGGTCACTGCCGCGATCAGGATCTGGTACTGCACAGTCAACATCGTCCGGCCGTTGGCGGTGACAGAGTTCATCACGATATCCGAAGGTTCGTCAACGTCGGTCACTGACACGCTGATGTCTTGCGTGACGAGATGCGTTCCATCACTCACTTCAACTTGAACCTCATAGATGTTGTCGTGATCGCTGTCGGTGGGATTCTCGAAGTCCGGCGGCGACACAAACCGTAGAACGCCCGACAACACGCTGAGCGAAAACTTCGCCTGATCCGCCCCGCCATTGATGCCGTAGAGCACAGAATGGCTTTCGGGATCAGTCGCCGCGACGCTCAACACTGTTGTACTGTTCTCGGCGACGCTGGCCGTGTTCGCCGACGTGATCGTTGGCGGATCATCAACATTGCTGACGGTCACTTGGATGTTTTGCGTGACGACGTTTGTTCCGTCGCTCACCTGCACTGTCACAAGGTAGACGTTGTTGTGATCCGTGTCTGTCGGCTGCTCAAAGTTGGGAGCCGACAGGAACGACATCGCGCCGCTGGACGAATTGATTGCGAACAACGCTTCATCAGCACCTTTCGCCAACGAGTAGCTCAATGTTTGATGTTCAGCATCATTGGCAACAATGGTGATCACAATGGACGTGTTCTCTCGAATACTGACCGTGGCGTCGGATGTGATTGCAGGCGACTCGTCGGTGCTACGAAACCTTGCCAGCGCGAAATCACCGTTGCTTGTCCCGAAGACGACGATCCTGCCGTCGCTCTGTAGCGTCACGCTGTAGGCGTCATCGCTGACCGACCCGAAGTCGCAAGTTAGCCTGCCGTCGGCGTCAAATGTGGTATCCAGGCTCCCGTCTGCGTTGTACCGCGCAAGGGCAAAATCGTGGTCTCCACCATTGTCGGTGTATCCCACGACGAGGATTCTGCCGTCATTTTGCACCACCACGTCAATTGCATCGTCTAGTCCCGATCCAATCTGAGTGCTGACCCGCCCATCGCCATCGAACGCGGTATCCAGGCTTCCATCAGCGTTGAACCGTGCCAGTTCAAAATCATGGGTAATGGGGGTGTAGTAGGCGGCGCCAGCGATCACAATTTTTCCGTCCGACTGAATGGCAACAGCGTTGGCTTGGCCGGAAATAGAACTCGATCCGATTGGAACAGTGACTTTGCCGTCTTCGTCAAACGTACCGTCGGGGCTTCCATCTGGCTTGTAACGCACAAGAGCAAAATCGTTGACGCCGCTGCTATTCCACGAACTTCCCACGACGACGATCTTCCCGTCTGCCTGAATCGCAAGAGACTGGGCACCGTCATCACCAGGTCCGACTGAAGTAGTGACCCTGCCATCGCCACCGAAGCTTGTGTCGAGGCTGCCGTCGGAGTTGTAGCGCGCAAGGACGATTTCGTCGTAATTGCTCGAATTCGTATATCCGGCGATGACAATTTTTTGATCGGCCTGGATACCAATGCTGGTGGCGACTTCGTCATAGCTGGCAAACCGCGTCGCAACCTTCCCATCGCCATCGAATGTGGTATCCAGGCTCCCGTCTGCGTTGTACCGCGCAAGGGCAAAATCGTGGATTCCACAATTGTCCGTGGACCCGGCGACTACGATCTTGCCGTCGCTCTGGATGGCGACGCTGTGGGCGAAATCGTTCCACGCTCCGAAGTCGGTAGTTCTTATTCCGTCACCGTCAAACGACGTATCCATCCGTCCGTCCACGTTGTACCGCGCCACCACAAAATCGTGGTCACTTCCATTGAAGATGGAACCTGCAACAACAATCTTGCCGTCGCTCTGAATCGCCAAACTGCCGGCAGTAACACGTTCGGCGAAACCTGTCGTGACCCGGCCTCCGACGCCGAAGCTCGGATCAAGGTCGCCAGCGGAGAGCAGACGGCGGGTTTCGAGCGACTCCGCAGCGGCCGACAGCGGCCACGATGCTCTGTGACGCGCGGACCAGCGGCTTGGGTACGACCGCCGCGCGAAACATGATTGGATCAACGAGAACAACTTGGTCAGTCGCATGGCTTACCTCATCCTTGAGTGCCGACGAGCATTTCAGCGGCCATCCTGACCGTCCGCTGCAATGTGGCAGAAACTGCCGAACCGGGAAACATCAGATTTGGGCCGCGAGTGGTCTCGGCAAATTTTGTCGATGTCCGCTGTCGCGACAACTAGCGGTGTCGTTGCCCTTCGGTGATGGCGAAGAAAGAATGCGTGTCGGGTTGTCGTCGCGGGTTCGAAACCGCGTCGGCCGAAGTGGCTCCGGGCGTGATGCGATTGCTGCCTTTCTCGCGCCGCCCGGTGCCTGCCCGAACGAAAGGCAGGTGGAACATGAGCCAGAATCACGAAGCTGCGCGCGTCGTCTATTGCCGACCAATTGATGGATGTCCGCTGGTCGTTGAACGAGAGACTCCGGCGAATGACGTCGAAATGTTGCAACTAGAGGCCAGAGGCTTCACTGAATGCACTTCTGATAGTGTTTCCGCTGGGCTTCCATTTGGCCTTTCGTATGCTATTCGACCATGCGACGGCTCACCCGAAGCCATCAGCGCTTGGGTCGATCTAATGTGCAAGGCGCTGACGTTGCTCGAGGAAGACCAACTCGCCGGCAACGAGGCTTTGAATTCAACTGACATCCTCGGCAACAAACAGAACGCCACGGACATCATGCGCGATGCGTTCCTGTTCGTTGATGAACTACGAAAAAGAGGCTGGACCAACGCGCCATGCGAGCCGCCGGATGAGTTCATTTCATTCCGCAGCGCGCGAATCAAAATGATGGAGTTGCGCGAGTGGATGCGATCGGCGGAAGCCGTCGAATTCAAAACGGTCATCGCAATGGGCAACGGCTGTTATCGGATCAGTGACTCTCGCGTGTTTCGAGTGTCGGAAGATGAAGACGCCGTTCTGTCCGCGTTCCTCGAATTCCCGGCAATGGAAGAGAAAGAGTTGAATACCAACTCCGGCGTCGGTCGTGCCCGCGACGTTCTGTGCGACCTCAAGAGGAAGTATGGGGGAGCCTTTGCATCGGCAATCCATCTTCCCGGCGGCAAAGGCAAAGGTGGGTATCACGTCAGCATCCGGGGTGATGCGAAGCCTTCCGCGTAAACGACGCGGAATACGGGCGGTATCCGGTCTGCAACCGATTTGGTGTCGCCCTAGAATCTGGGCATGACAAAAACCGGCGCCCAACCCGACCTCGTGGCTCTCTTGGCGAGCCTGACCTCGAACGAAATCGAGTCGCGCCTCCGCGACCTCGCCGCCGAAGAGAACGCGCTTCGCGTATTGCTACGGTCGCTCCGCGCACGCGAGCGAACGCGAAGACGTCTCGTCACTGCCGACGCTCGGCCGGAGGTGCATCATGCGAAGTGACACCGCTCCCGTTCCGTCTGTGCTGATCGACGCTCGCGAGCTGGCGCGGATGCTGGCCGTGAGCGTGCCGTCGATTTGGCGCTGGAAATCCGACGGGAGATTACCGGAAGCAATCTCGCTTTCGAGCCAGACGATTCGATGGCGACGTGACATCGTTCTCGAATGGATTTCGCTGGGGTGTCCCGCCGGCTCGGCGGATACGACGCGGGAGGGTCAGCCGTGCGACGCCCCCCCGATTGAAAACCAAAGGGCGGTCGATGCCCGGATGACACCGACCGCCCCGCATTCACACTGACCGAACCCCTTCCCCGCAAAGAAAAGGACTCCGACCGATGGATTCTACCCGCACGACCCCGACCGCACCAAACGACGGTCAACCCCTGGACCCATTCACGAACCTCGACCGGCTGCGGCTCACGCAAGACTTCGCGGCCGTGGCGAGCGTCAAACCCGTGTTGACGACGGTTGCCGTTCGCAAGCCGAACCGACACGAATTCGTTCGTGTTCGGGCTGGCGAGGCGTGGCGATTCCAAACGGGGACGTTCACGCAAAAGGACTCTCGCGAGACGTACCTTGTCGCCCCGGAATTGTGGCCGACGTTGCCGGGCGAGATTCAACCAACGCTGCTCGTGGTCGCGATGACGCGGCTGTCGGCGGTTCCATTCGTGTGGCTGCTCACGCTGCCGGGAACTGATGGGCGGCCGAATCGTTGGCACGAATCGGCAATCGAAGCGGCTCGGCTCGCCGAATCGCAGTGGGTTCGCATCGTGGCCGATATGTCGGCCGGGTTCTACGTCCCATACGCGGCGAAAGGTGACTTGCCCGAACCCGTCTGGCCCGACGCGACGTTGCCTGACTCAACTTCGACAGTTCCCCTTCGGAGTTCGGGGCGGGTTTGTTGAAATTATCGGACTTACGGCAAGGTTTTGCTTTTGTGGAGTGGTTATGTAGTGCCACAGATAGTCCGGAATATGCCACAAGTGCCCGTATTTAT
>CAYSHJ010000406.1:0-4421 GCA_964430385.1 uncultured Planctomycetaceae bacterium | reverse complement strand
CAAAAACGGCGAGCGAACGCGGTTTTCGAGAATCCTTAACGGCGTTGCCCAACGGGCTTGCCCCGGTGGCTCGCGGGATTTTGCACTACTCGGTGTCACGTAAAACAAACGGCTCAGTAGTGCAGAATCCTGTAAACCACTGGGGCAAGCCCAGTGGGGTCGCTTGATTGAGGATTAGTCAAGAAGTCGCAGCATCACCGGCCCAGGGATTCGACAATCGAGAATCCCTGGGCCATTTTGTTGGCTCAAGCGAAGACTTGCGTGACCGGCTGTCCATCGGCGATCCGCCAAGGACGGCCCGTCAGATCGTGGACTTCGCTGGCGGGGTCGATGCCAAATCGCCAAAAGATCGTCGCTGCGAGATCGGCGGGAGTGACGGGATCGGTGGCGGGATATGCTCCGATGCGGTCGCTGGAGCCGTGGATGAATCCGCCCTTCACGCCGCCACCGGCCAGCAGCACGGTGTAGCAGTCGGGCCAATGGTCGCGGCCACCGGACCCATTGATCTGCGGCGTGCGGCCGAATTCTCCCATGGCTACGATCAACGTGGAATCGAGCAGCCCGCGTTGGTCCAAGTCCTCAATCAAAGCCGAGAGTGACTGGTCCGCCAGCGGCAGCAGATGAGTTTTGTGCTGATTGAAGACTTGAAAGTGAGCGTCCCAGTTTTGTCCCTGCTGCCGGCAATCGTAAACATTGACGAACGGAATCCCCGCCTCGACCAACCGGCGCGCGAGCAACAAATTCTGGCCGCGCATCTGCCGAGCGTACGCCAGCTCGGCTCCGTTCCCGCCGCCGCCCCCCGCACCGACCGCTAGCGGAGCCGGACCGTAGCCATATCGGTCGCGAATCGCCGCCGGTTCCTGATTAAAACCGAGTGCTCGGAGCAAGGCTGCGGAATCCAGCAGCCGGTATGCTCGGTCATAGAACCGACGCAGTTGACCGAGTGCGGGTGTCGTCTTCTCCGGAATCGCCCAAACGGTGTCCAATGTGTCGAGCAATCGACGGCGTTCGACGAGTTGTCCGGGCAACGAACCGCCTGGTCTCGTCAACGCGCCGGCTTGATAACTTCGCGTTTCGGGATCGACCGTGATTTGCAACGGATCGAAGTTAGTTCCCAGAAATCCGCCGCCTTGGCACGGTGTGTCAACAACGTTGTGAAACACAAACGGCAATGCCGCGTGCGAGACATCCAAATCAAGCGCGTGTCGCAGATGGCTGAGTGTCGCTCCGAAACACGGGAAAAATTGCTTGATGGGCGCGAACTCCTCGCGGTCTCCTTGCGGCGACTGACGTCCCGTGAGAGCTTCGGTCGAGGCCGAGTCATGCAGTCGGTTTGTGTGATGCATGCCGCGGATCAGAGTCACCTTGTGCATCAGCTTCGACATGCGCGGCAGATGTTCGCAGACGTAAAGGCCAGGCACCGACGTCGCGATCGGTTGAAACTCGCCGCGCACTTCGGCGGGAGCGTTCGGTTTCAAGTCATACGTATCGAGATGACTCGGCCCGCCGTAGTAGAAGACGAGAATGCAGGACCGAATCCGCGACGTGCTCGTCGCGGGCACGGCCAATTCCGCCATCGCGGATTCGGCGCGCAGGAGTCCGCCCAATGTCAGTCCCAAGCAACCGCGTCCGGCTCCGTGCAAGAGCTGACGACGAGTGGCCAGGTGACTCGCGATAGTGCGTTCGTCGGATGTCATCACGCCAGCACCTCTTGGACGACCTGCCCATGCACGTCGGTCAGGCGGAAGTCGCGGCCGGCGTAGCGGTAGGTCAGTTGTTCGTGATCGAAGCCCAGCAGATGTAGGATGGTAGCGTGCAGATCGTGGATGTGAACGCGATTCTCGACGGCGTTCCAGCCGAGTTCGTCAGTGGCTCCGTGAATGTAGCCTCCCTTGATACCGCCGCCAGCCAGGCACATCGAGAAGCCGTAGTGATTGTGGTCCCGGCCATTGGGCGTTCGGGAAACTCCGGGTGTCGGAATCTCGACCGTCGGAGTGCGGCCGAACTCACCGCCGAAAATGACCAGTGTGCTGTCGAGCAGGCCGCGCTGCTTCAGATCGCGCAGCAACGCTCCGATGGGCTGATCGCATTCCGCCGCCAAGTCGCGGTGGTTCTTTTCCAGTTCGTCGTGAGCATCCCACGGTTGGCCGGCTCGTTGCCAGACCTGCACGAATCGCACGCCACGCTCGAGCAACCGCCGAGCCATCAGCAATTGCCGGCCATAAACCGTGTCACTGTACATGTCGCGCGTGGCTTGCGTCTCGCGGCTCACGTCGAAGGCGTCGGTCGCCTCGGTTTGCATGCGATAGGCGAGCTCGAACGACTGAATGCGGGCTTCGAGTTGCGCGTCGCCCGGCCGACGGCTCAAGTGTCGCGCATTGATCTGCCGCAAAAGATCGAGTTGCTCGCGCTGCCGGCCTGGCAAGAGGAAGGCGTTGCGGATGTTTTCGAGCAGTCGCTCCGGCTGAGTGTGTTGTGTGTCGATGTGAGTCCCTTGAAACGCTCCCGGCAGGAACGCCGACCGCCAGTTCTGACCCGCCATCGTCGGATACCCGCCCGGACACAGGACGATGAAGCCCGGCAGGTTTTGATTTTCCGTTCCCAAACCGTAAGTGACCCAGGCTCCCACGCTCGGCCGTGACTGACGATTGTCGCCGCAGTTCATGAGCAGGAATGATGGCTCGTGGTTGGGCACGTCAGCATACATTGAACGGATGACGCACACGTCGTCGATACTGCGAGCGACATACGGGAACAATTCGCTGACTTCAATCCCGTTCTGACCATGCTTGGCGAACTTGAACGGCGAGCGGAGCGCCGCGCCGGTCTTGCGTTCGGTGCGCAGTGAAGTCGGCAGCGACTGGCCGTGATACTTGTCGAGCATCGGCTTGGGATCAAACGTATCGACATGCGACGGCCCGCCGTTCAGAAAGAGATGTATGACTCGCTGCGCTTTTGCTGCGAAATGCGGCCGCTTCGGTGCCAGCGGGTTGGTGGCCGTCGGTTCCGCGCGGACCGACTCGCCACCGAGCAAATCAGTCAGACTCAGCAAGCCGAGTCCCATGCCCGAACGGCTCAACATTTCGCGGCGTGTCCACATGCGATACTCCTATTGGGCCAGTTCCACCCGGTTGCCATCCGGGTCTTCGACCACAGCTCGACGTCCCCAGGAAGAATCTTTCGGATCGGCGACAATCTTCACCCCGCGGCTGCGCAGTGCCTCCACGGTTCCATCGACCGACGGCACTCGGAAGCCGAACCGCAGCGGGCTGGTCCCCTCTCCAGTTCGGCAGGGGTAAATCTCAAACACCAGCGATCCCATCAAGGCCGCGTAGTGTCGAGGTCCGGAACCATGCTGCTCGGAAGCGAACGACAATCCCAAGGCGTCGTAGAACTCTTTGGCTAACTCGATGTCCCGCGCGTAAATCACAACAAGGTTCATTGACGGCTTCGGCAACGCTTGGTCTTTGACCTCGCCGACCAGTTGCCTTAACTGCTCGGCTGCCGATTCAAAGTTCTGACACGCGAAGCGGTAGCCCGTGACAAAGCCGTCGTTGGGAGAAATCTCGTCAACGCCGAATCCGTGTGTGGGTGAGTACGCCATGACGAATCCCCGGCCATGCCGGCGCACATCAAGCATCGCACCCCCGGAAGGAAACACCGTGACCTGCGTTTCGGCACCAATCTCGGTCGTGAGCTGGTCGCTGAAGGATGCCATCCGCTTCGCAAGTGTGTTGTCTGTCATTTTTCGAACTCCGGTTCGCCGGTGAGCTTGCTGATGATTCGCAGTGACCCGTTCGCCCCGATTTCAATGCGGTGCCCGCGAGTGAGCGCCAGGATGCTCCCATCTTCAAGCCTCGCAACGAAATCGTCCAACGGGCAATACATTCGACCGTCGGAATGAGACGGTGGCGGAGGTGGCGACTGTTTCGGAAGCCCGCTCAATTCATCCTCGACTTGGTCGAGCGTTTCGCAAAGTTGACGAAACGCTTCCTCCGCCGACTCCGCCCTCTCCAGCATTGGCAAGCGGCGATACAGTTCGTCGAGCCGTTCACGAGCAGAGACCCCTCTCCAATGGGATTCGTTTGGCATGGAGGCATTGTATTCCCAGACCGGAGACAAAAAACGTTAATCCACAAATACGAACTCGTTGGAGAGCAGCAGCGTCTGAAGGTATTCCTCCCACGGCGAGAGTTGCTCCGGTCGTCCCTCTGGCGAAGACTCCGATATCGCCTTGTCAGACGATTCCAAAAACTTCCTGCCAAGTGCGATCTCGTCCGGTTCGGCGGCTCGGCTGAAGAGCCGTCGATACACGGCGTCGATTCGCTGCTCCGTCTGCTCGATGCGCGTCAGGTCTGGCCGCGCCGCCAGATGCCGAGCCTGCTCTTTCATGAAAGGGCTGTTCATGAGGAACAGCGCCT
>CAYSHJ010000405.1:0-3427 GCA_964430385.1 uncultured Planctomycetaceae bacterium | reverse complement strand
CTGGCCATCGGCCGCATCGGCGCGGCGAGTCATCCCAGCGGCGGCGAGATCAAGCTGCATGTGCTCGGCAGTGAGGGTGCGCTCGTCGTCAGCGAAGCTCACCCCGACGTTGGTATCTATTATCGCAATCAGCCGCCGAAGGAGCATCGTCAACGCCGCGTCGCCAGCGAAAACGATTTCCTCTTGGCCGAGAACTTTGCTCAAGCCATCGACAACGATGGCGACACGAGCCTGAACGCCCGCGCCAGCCGCGCGATCTTCGCCACGGTCGAGGCTGCGTTGGAGTCGTGTCGATCGGGGCAGCCTGTGGAGGTGCGGTGATGTTCCTGGTTTTGACACGAGCGACAAGAAGGCGAGCGGGGCGGCGTCAGCCCCCCGGTATCTCCGGAGTTTCACGCAGCACCGGGGGGCTGACGCCGCTCCGCTCGCCAAGATTCGACTTTTTTATTTTCTCAAAAGGGTTGAAGCATGACGGGACGTGAAATCATTCAAGCGTTACATGCTGGACGGCGTGTGTATTCTTCGGCGATGGTCAGCACTTCGCCGTTTTGGCCGAACTTGGCCAAGCAAGCCGGGATCGACTTCGTGTTCGTGGACACGGAGCACACGCCGATCGGTCGCGAGACGCTGTCGTGGATTTGTCAAACGTATTCAGCGATGGGCCTGCCGCCGGTGGTACGCATTCCGTGCAATGACCCGTTTGAGGCGTGCAAAGTGCTCGACGCCGGCGCGGGAGGCGTGATCGGGCCGTATGTCGAAACGGCCGATCAAGTGCGCGGACTCGTCGGGGCCGTGAAGTACCGGCCGCTCAAGGGCCGACGGTTGCAAGAGGCTTTGCGCGACCCGAATACGCTGGAACCGGAGTTGCGCGACTACTTGGAGAAACGGAACGGCGACAAAATTCTGATCGCCAACATCGAGAGCGTCCCGGCCATCGAGAACTTGCACGACATCTGCTCGGTGCCGGGACTCGACTCAGTCCTCATCGGCCCGCACGACCTGTCGTGCAACCTGGGCATTCCCGAACAATACGATCACCCCCGCTTCGACGAGGCCGTGCGGACGATCTTCCGCATCGCTCGCCAACATGGCGTCGGAGCGGGCATCCATTTCTGGCTGGGATTAGAGCAAGAAATCACGTGGTCCAAGGCCGGAGGCAATCTGGTAATGCACAGCTCCGACCTCGCCACTTTCAGCCGCACACTCAAGAGCGACATTGAGCATTTGCGGAAGTCGCTGGAGATGTGAGTCATCGACTCATTTTTCTGTCCCGCATTTTTCTGTCGCAGCATGTCTTCGGAATTTTTCAGGTCATCCGGATCGAGCGACAACATGACCGTTTCAGCACCGTCCGCGCCGCTTTCGACTTTCGGCCGATACGTCATTCTGATCTGCGCGTTTCTCGGATGGTTTTGCGCCGGGTTCCACCTGGCGATCACCCCGCTGGCGATGCAACCCGCGGTGATTGACTTGCTGGGGCGCGCCGGTGAATTGGATGTTGTTCGATTTCAGGAGTTGAACAAGCTGGCCCCGAAGAAGGGAGCTAAAGCCGCAACGGCGTCCCGCATGTCGGAAAGCGACAAGGCGCAGTGGGACGAATGGAACGAGCGCGTCGCCCGCTGGTATGCGTGGCTCGTCTGTGCGTTTCTGTTCGGAGCCGCGACGGGCGGCTTGGTCTTTGGCCGGATCGGAGACCGAATTGGCCGCTCGAAGTCGATGGCGCTGAGTATTCTCACGTATTCGTCGATGGCGGCGGCGGCGGCCTGGTTCGCACAGTCGCCACTGCAACTGTTGGTGCTGTGGTATCTGGCCTGCACCGGCGTGGGAGGCATGTGGCCGAACGGCGTGGCATTGGTTGCGGAAGCGTGGTCAAGCTTGTCTCGGCCGGCAGCGGCGGGAATTATTGGGACATCCGCCAACATCGGCATCTTTTTGGTTTCAACGATCGCGGCGAACAAACCGGTCACTCACGAGAGTTGGCGTTGGATGCTGTGGGTCGGGGCGAGTCCATTTGTGCTGGGACTCTTCGCGCTGTTCGCGGTGCCGGAGTCTCCGCACTGGCTGGCAGTTCGACGACAGCGAGGTGCCGGGCAACCGGCAGCGGCTTCGACGTGGGAGGTCTTTCAGCCACCGCTGCTGAAGATCACATTGGTTGGCATTCTGCTAGCGACGATTCCGCTGTTCGGCGGCTGGGGCAGCGCGAACTGGATGGTTCCCTGGGCCGGGCAAGTCGGAGACGCGATGACGCCTCCCAATCCGTTGCTCAAAGCGAATGTGTCGCAGGCCCGTTCGGTGACCGGCATTGTCGGCAGTTTGCTGGGGGGCTGGATTGGCAGTATCCTCGGCCGCCGTCGCACCTACTTTCTGGCCAGCCTGTTCTGTCTGGCGAGTGCTCAATACACATTTTGGTTTGTGTATCCCACGGATCCATCATTTCTATATTGGGTGGGAGCGTTGGGATTCTTCAGCGGGATTTTCTTCGGCTGGCTGCCGCTGTTCTTGCCGGAGCTTTTTTCCACGCGCGTGCGTTCCACCGGCGCGGGCGTGAGCTTCAACTTTGGCCGCATCCTGACAGCGATCACGGTCTTCGCGTCCGGAGCGCTCATCAGCATGGAATTCATCCACGGCGACTACGCCCGCCTCGGCCGCATCACCAGCCTCGTCTTCGCCCTCGGCATGCTGGCGGTGATGCTCGCGCCCGACACGAGCCGGAAGCAGCTCGAAGACTGACGTGAATCGTGGTCGCGCGAGGCTTGGAGTACACGGACGGACAAGAGACAGGAAGATCATGGACAGAAAAATGAAGAACACTTGAATTTGACGGTTGTCCCGATTCAATCCTCTTTGGCGATGTGGATGTCGAATCCCGGAATCGCAGTGACGTGGGGCTTATTTTCCTGTCGAATTCCTTTCGCCATGCACAGTTTCGTTGAAGATGCACCGCAGTGTTGGGAGTCGTGATGTCTGGTCCTTCGAGGTTTCTGTTTGTCGTTTGCCAAATCGGTGCCGAGCCGGCGTTGAAGCACGAGATCGCTGCGGAGTGGCCCGATTTCCGGCTGGCATTTTCGCGGCCGGGTTTTATCACTTTCAAGCTGCCCGCCGAATGCGAGTTGTCGGACGACTTCGATCTGCGGTCGGTGTTCGCACGCACTTACGGCTTCTCTCTGGGTCGAGTCTCCGGCTCGAACACGACGACGATGTCGGACCGGGTTTGGGAGTTGGCCGGTCGGCGTCAATTCCAGCATCTTCACGTTTGGCAACGCGATGCCGACTTGCCGGGCGAGAATGGTTTCGAGCCGGGTGTGACGCCGCTGGCTCAAGAAATCGCGAAGCAGGTTGTGGCTCAACGTCCGCGATGTGATAACGGTCAGCCGAACGACGATCGCGTTGAACTGCGTGCCGCGGAGGAACTGCAAATCAACCGTCG
>CAYSHJ010000404.1:0-6937 GCA_964430385.1 uncultured Planctomycetaceae bacterium | reverse complement strand
GGGCGGTGATTGGGATTGCGGACGAGTCCAGAGTTGAGAGTCCAGAGTCCAGAGCAAGACCGAAGACATGATGAGCCTCAGCGAGCAGACACTCACGACGATCGTCACCGAGGTGCTGAATCGAGTCAGCGCGTCGAGTGCGACGACGATTGCCGAGCGGCCTGTGCAGCCAATTCATAGCTCTGGACTCTCGACTCTGGACTCTCGACCCTCCACGTTCGCCATCACCGATCGCGTCGTCACGGCCGAACTGTTGGCCTCACGGCTGAATGGGCAGAAGTGGGCGAAAGTTGCGATTTGTCCGAAGGCGGTGATCACGCCGAGCGCGTTTGATTACTTGCGGATTCACAAAATCGTCTGGCATCGGAACACGGCCGAGGCGGCTTCGGATCCGAACAGGCCGATCACTCGTTGGAAGGCGTTAATCGTGACGGCGACTCCCGCGGTCATGCAGGCGGTCGAGTACCTCGAGAGTCAAACCTGCGGCAAGCAGTGGTCTCACGAGTTGCTCGGCAATGTTGATGAAGCGGTCTCGGCCGCGACGAGCGCGATCAATCGAGGCGAAGTCAGCGGCCTCGCCGTCTTCGGCGATCACGCCGAACTCATCGCCTGCCGAGCCAACCGCAGCGAAAGAGTCAACGCGGCCGTGGTCAGCGACGTCCAGTTGATCCCGGCACTCAAGCAATACATGAACTTGAACTTGATGGTCGTGCGGTCGTCGGAACGAAGTTTTTTTGAGTTGCGGAATCTGTTGAAAGAATTTGGGAGGAGTTCGTAGTTCCGGCTTTAACCGGTTTGGTCGTGCAATCGAACTGTGGAGCGCCTGAAGGCGGAACTACGAACGAGGAAGCCAGCCATGCGAATCGCGGAGATCATCGGACGTTGCACGCTCTCGATGTGTCATCCGAGCTTGCGCGGAGCGAAATGGTTGATCGGCGTGCCGCTCACTCAGGAAGGACTTCAAAACGTCGCGGCTGGGAAGTCGAAAGACTCCGGACGCAATGAGCCGTTTGTGATCTACGACGATCTGGGAGCCGGCAGCGGCGACTTAATCGCGGTCAGCGAGGGAGCCGAAGCGGCGGCTCCGTTTGCTCCGAATCTGAAGCCGATTGATGCGTATGCCGCGGCGATCTTGGATCGCGTGGTGATCGAGTGAATTGCAACTTGGATTTGAAATCTGAAATCTGGGATTTGAAATCTGAAGAAACGAAATTTGAGATCGTAAAGAAAGCGGCTTCGCCGCAAACCAAAGCGATGATGAATCACCGCACTCCAAAGGGACGACATGGCTAACAATTGGAACAGCGGCATCAACGATCGCCGCATTAAAGAAGAGATTTGTGAGATCGGACGCCGTGTGTACGCGAAAGGATTCGCGGCGGCGAATGACGGAAACATCTCGTTTCGGGTCGGACCGAACGAAGTGTTGTGTTCGCCGACAATGATCTGCAAAGGGTTCATGGCGCCGGATGACATCTGCGCAGTGGACCTCGACGGCAAACAGCTCGCTGGCAAGCGCAAGCGGACCAGCGAGATCTTGCTGCACCTGGCGATCATGCGTGCTCGCGAGGACGTGAAGGCGTGCGTGCATTGTCATCCGCCGCACGCGACGGCGTTCGCGGTCGCGCGCGAGCCGATCCCGCAGTGCATCCTGCCGGAGATTGAAGTCTTCATGGGCGAGGTGCCGATCGCTCCGTATGAAACGCCGGGCGGACAAGATTTCGCGAACACAGTCTTGCCGTTCCTCAAGCCGGGGACGAACACGATCATCCTCGCCAATCATGGCACGATCAGCTTCGGCAAGACGCTAGAAGAGGCATACTGGAAGACCGAAATCCTCGACGCGTACTGCCGAATTTTGCTGCTGTCGAAACAGCTCGGCGGCGTGACATACCTCAACGAGCAGAAGTCGCGCGAGTTGCTCGACCTGAAGAAGCGCTTGGGCTTCGACGATCCGCGGTTCCACGTCGAAGACTGTGACCTTTGCGGCAACAGTGCCTTCCGCGACGGCTACAAAGAAAAGCTTCCGGAGCCTTGTGCCTTCGAGCCGGCTCCGACCTACCCCGGCTACTTGCAGAAGCCAACATACGCCGACGGATCGACGTCCCGTGGCGGAGATGTCGAAACACTAGTGAAGGCGATCACCGAGCAGGTCTTGGCAGCAATGGGGAAATAGCGGAATCGAAGCGTCGCGGGATTCGTGATGCTTCCGCTTCGAGAATCGCTCGAGCTCGATGTGAAGGCTCAGTTCAACGTAGGGACAGCTAGTTCCAGGTCAGTGACAACCGACAGAGTCACACCGACGTGACATCGCGCGAGCGGGGATGATCGATCACCTGGCCGCTGTGCAGTTGGCCGTTCATGGCGGAGGGCTGCCACAGGGCCGGAGCGTCGAACAACTCGGGATCGAAATTCATATCGGTGACAAGAACTCGGGGACGATGTCGCGGCAAGCGGCCGACGATCAAGCTATCGGACGCACCGCGAAGCTGCCCCAGCAGGATGGGCGAGCGGTGCTGTTGTTGGCGCTGATCCAGAAATGATTCTCGGCCGCTCGGCATTGCATCGTCGCGGGGACGATGGTTTTCCAGATGTTGTACTTCGGACGTACACGCTGTTGTGTGGCTTGTGTTTGTCATCGAGCCGATGCGTCGAACCCAAGAGCACCCAGACTCGATGCTCTTTCGCGGCGGACATCACGTCGTGGGTTGCGACGGCGAGTGCGTTCCAATCCAAGTTGGCGACGCGGAGTGATTTCATCTTCATCGGGAATTCCTTGGCGACGGATTTGACGGTGTGACGATAGCAGTAAGGAGGCATGGCTTCGAGCGAGTGCGTTGGCCTGTGAACGTTCATTCACGGCCACGAAATCAACATTGTGGCAACCGGTCTGCCGGCATAACATTGGCCCAACACAGGAGGCCATCATGGTCAAAACGCTGCGTCGAGTCGGCAACAGCAATGCGCTGTTGCTCGACAAACCGATCTTGGAATTGTTGGGGCTGTCCGAGGGAGCCAAAGTCAATCTGACCGTGACGAACGGCGCACTGGTTGTGACGCCGGTCAATCCCGCGCCTGTCGCAGCGGACAAGTTTCAGGCGTGTTTGGACCGCGTTGTCGCGGAATGGGGTGATGTGCTGGAGCGGCTGGCGAAATGAGCGACGCCATTCAGTTTCTCGCTACGGATGACATACTTGCCATTCACCGCCGCATGATCGAAGAATACGGCGGCAGCGACGGCTTGCGCGATCGCGGCTTGCTCGAGTCGGCTACAAACATGCCGCAAGCGCAGTTTGGTGGCCAGTTCCTTCACGAAGGCATTGCCGTGATGTCGGCAGCCTACCTGTTTCATCTGTGCAAGAACCATCCGTTCGTGGCTGGCAACACGCGAGTCGCATTGGCAACGGCAATCCAATTCCTGCTTCTGAACGATCACGTGTTGGTGGCCGGCAAGAAGGAGGTAGAAGCTCTGACGCTGGGGGTTGCGGATAGTTCAGTTTCCAAGGACGGGGCCACCAAGTTCTTCAAAAAGCATGTGCGACGCGAGCGGCCGAAGACGAAGAAGACCTCGCGAAAAAGGAAGTGACCGATGCCAACGAAAAAGTCGCTCGACCGCAAACTGGCCGCGATTCATGCCGATCCAAGTGGGTGCAAGGAGTTCATCATTGCCGACGCGAAGGACGCCGACATGGCGTTCGGCATTGGGGCGCCGGGGAAGTCGCCGGAGCGGCATGATGGCGAGCTGCAGTTCAAGACGTTGGCTCAGTACCGGCAACAGATTCGCGACGTGATCGAGCAAGCCGCGGTCGACATCGTGCTGATGTCGGCCAGCACCAGTGAAGTCCTCACGATTCAAGAGCGGCTGTTCGACAACTCGCCCGTGACTCCGGCGGCTCGCGCGAATGACGCGACCGACGTGCACCTGCCGCGCGGCGGAAAACTCCACGCGGAGGCGGCTCGCCCGTATCGCTCGGCGTCGCTTGATCACATGCAGTGCGGGCACCTTGACTGCTCACCGGATGAACGGCAACTCGGCGTTGAGCTGGGGCTGTACTCGGTCACATTCAACAATCAGCTCGCATTGGACCTCGACACGCTGCGGCAGTTCAAAGAGTTTCGCGAGGAGTGCGAGCGGAAGCAGTTCCGCTACTTCTTAGAGATCTTCGATCCGAACGTTGCGGGGGCAGTCGCTCCCGACGTGACGCCCGGGTTCATTAACGACGTCGTCGCGCGAACGTTGGCCGGTGTGACGAGTGCCGGCCGGCCGACTTTCCTCAAGATGGTTTATCACGGCCCGCGCGCCATGGAAGAACTCGTCCGCTACGACCCGCATCTCGTGGTCGGAATCCTCGGCGGTTCGGCGGGGACGACGCTCGACGCCTTCCTGCTCATCAGCGAAGCCCAAAAGTACGGAGCCAAGGTCGCGCTCTTCGGCCGCAAGATCAATAACGCCGAGCATCAGCTCGCGTTCATTCAGTTCCTGCGCTACATCACCGACCACGTCATTGAACCGCGTGAAGCGGTTCGCGCTTATCACGGCGTCCTGCAAGAACTGAAGATCGCGCCGCACCGCGCGCTCGAGGAAGACCTCACGCTGCAAACGAACGTCATGAGCTACGGCGGCAGCGGGACAACGATCAGTTTGCCGGCGGTGAAATCTGAGCCGCCCGAAACAAGTCCGAACGGCGGCTCCAGCAAACCCGATTTCGGCAAGATGACCTCCGCGCAACGCCTGGCCTATCACCAATCGCGGCTCAATCGCTTGTTTGGCGAGCGGACGTGAATCGTGCGTTGCGCAGGCTCCGCACCTGATAGAGCGTCTAACGAAATGCTGGCTAGCGGCCGGCTGATCAGGGGGCTAACGCCCCCCGCTAGCCATTCTGTTAGACGCTCTTAAATCACTTCGATTTCGAAAGTGGTTGCAATTGCGTCAACTTTGCCGTTCATCCGTGGCCGTGTCTGAATCCGCGGGGTCAATGGCGGGGAGGTCACCCCGCGGATTCAGACACGGCCCGCGGATGAAGGCACAAATTTCGTTGGTCTGAGGCGAAGCCTCGCTGGAGTCTTGCATCATGAATCACGAGCGCAGTGCCCACAGCGTTCGACTCATTGCAAATTGCAAAATAACAATTGCAAATTGGCAATTGTGTCCACAAGCGCTCACACCTGCGGTTCCCAGCCGGGACGATACTCGCGACCCCATAGCTTCATCGCATCGGGATCGTTGAGGATTTTTCGTGTCGCGGGGTCGAAGTGAATCGTACGGCCGGTGCGGTACGAGATGTTGCTGAGATGGCAAAGCAGAGTGCTTTTCTGGCCTTCCTCAATTTCCGAGTTCGGCGTCTGGCCGGTGCGGATGCATTCGAGAAAGTTGCCGATGTGCGTCTTGTCGCCTCCCTCGCTGGTCCCTTTGTCGGTCTCCTTGCCTTGCAGGTCGAGGACGCGGTAGCCGGGATCGGTGATCTGCAACGTCCCTTTGTCGCCGTAAAATGTGATCGGCGGCAAGCCCTCGCCGCGACGCGGTTGGCAGCTACTGACATCCCAAGAGATTCCTTTGTCGCCGAAGTGGAACGTCGCCACGCCGGTGTCGGGTGTCTCTTGATCGTCATCGAAGGCGTAGCGTCCGCCGACAAACGAGACGACGTTCGGGTATTCGACGCCCAGACCCCAGCGAGCGACGTCCAGCGAGTGAATGCCGTTGTTGGCCATCTCGCCGCCGCCGTAGTGCCAATGCCAATGCCAGTTGTATGGGATCAGGTTCGACTTATACGGCCGTTCCGGAGCCGGGCCTTGCCACAAGCTGTAATCGAGATTCGCCGGCGGCGGTCCTTGCTCTCCGCGGCCAATCGGCGGCCGTGCACCGGTGTAGACGCAGCGCGAGTACATAACTCGGCCGATCGCGCCGTCGCGCATTTTTTCGATCGCCTCGCGGATCGCCGGCCAACTGCGGCGTTGATTGCCCATCTGCACGACGCGGCGATTCTTGCGAGCCGCCGCGACCATCATTTCCCCTTCAGCCGCGTTATGGCTGCCGGGCTTCTCGACGTACACGTGCTTACCCGCGGTGCATGCCAGGATCGTCGCCGGCGCGTGCCAATGGTTACACGTGGCGATGAACATCGCGTCGACCGATTTGTCATCGAGCACCTTACGAAAGTCACCCGCTGCTTGTGGGGCCTTGCCCCCTTTGTCGACGACGAACTTGATCCCCTTTTCGAGCCGGTTGGAATCGACCTCGCAGAGATACGCGATCTCGACGTTGTCGAGTTGCATGAGCGTCGAGACGTGGCCGAGTCCGCGGCTCAAGCCCATCACGGCGACTCGCAACTTTTCGTTCGCCCCATCGGCGGCGCGAAGGGAGCTGGCGGTCGACGAAGTCAACAGGCCAGCGCCGAAGGCAGCGCTAGCGTGCAAGAAATCTCGACGGTCAAGAAAAGATGTCGCGGTCGGACTGGTCGGCGGCATGGCACGGCTCCTTCCCGGAGACAGAGTGGCTCTTTCACGATCGGGGCAAGCATGACCGAAGCATCGTTCCGCTCAGGCGGTCAACGCGGTCAGGTCTGTCGCGTCAGAGTGACATTTTGCCGCCGCCACGTCCACTTCATGGGCTTGTTTTTTTCCCCCCGAAGCGATCGAAGGGGTCGGAAGTCTTTTTCAGGCCGTCGTCAAGACGCTCCGGCCTTGCCGAGACGTCGCGCGGCCTGAAAAAGACTCCCGACCCATTGGCACGGGTTCCGCATCCAGTAAAGCTTGCAACTGGAGGTACTGGTGCTGCGACTGGTGCTGCGTGATGAGATAGTAACGCGGCGAAGCCGCAAGCCGGAATTCTTGGCCACGGATGAAACACGGATTGAACACGGACTTGGATGCAATCCGTTGGTTGTTCGGATCCGTGTTCAATCCGTGTTTGATCCGTGGCTTAATTGACTTCCAAAAC
>CAYSHJ010000403.1:0-11056 GCA_964430385.1 uncultured Planctomycetaceae bacterium | reverse complement strand
AAGCATTACGCTCATCACGGCTGCGACGATTTCTTCGTCGCGCTGGGTTACATGGGCGACTTCATCAAGGGCTATTTCCTTGACCACTACAACCTCAGCGGCAACCTGACCATCGACTTCGGTCGAGGCATGGTCCGCCGGGAAGCCCAGGACAATGAGGATTGGACGGTCAATCTGATCGAGACCGGATTGCACTCAATGACCGGTGGACGATTGCGGCGGTTGCGGCGGTGGCTTGAGGACGACACATTCATGCTCACCTATGGCGACGGCGTGAGTAACGTCGATCTGACGAAGTTGCTCGCCTTTCATCGGTCGCACGGCAAGATCGCGACAGTCACCGCCGTCCGCCCGCCGGCTCGATTCGGTGGGCTGCTGATCAACGAGGGACTGGTCGAGAACTTCACGGAAAAGCCAGTCGCGGGCGAAGGCTGGATCAACGGCGGATTCCTGGTCTTCGAGCCGGCTATCTTCGATTACCTGACCGGCGATGAATGCAGTTTGGAATCTCACGTCCTGGAGCGACTCGCGGTTGACGGGCAACTTGCGGCGTATCAGCACGCGGACTTCTGGCAGTGTATGGATACGCTGCGCGACAAGACGTACCTCGAAAAGTTGTGGCAAAGCGGTGAGGCTCCGTGGCGCACCTGGGATGGCGACATTGTGATGCCGAAGCTGCAATTGCGACCCAAGGCGGCGTAGGAGGCTGGGCACTCTTGCCCGTGTGAGAACTGACGAAGAAGGACGTGCGCAAGTACGCCCATCCTACGAATGTCACGGACGACAACATGCACAACATGCTGAACACCATCAATCGCAACTTTTGGCGAGATCGGCGAGTCTTCGTCACTGGAGCGACGGGACTGGTCGGAGGCTGGCTGGTCAAACGGTTGATCGAAGCCGAGGCCGACGTCGTGTGCTTGGTCCGCGATTGGATTCCGCGGTCGGAACTGAATCACAGCGGCTTGCTTGACAGGGTCTCCGTTGTGCGTGGCGACTTGTGCGATCAGCACTGCCTGGAGCGGGTGCTTGGTGAGTTTGAGGTCGAGACGGTGATTCATCTCGCGGCGCAGGCGATCGTCGGCATCGCGAATCGGAATCCGACATCGACGTTTGAGACCAACATCGGCGGCACCTGGAAGCTGCTCGAAGCGTGTCGCCGCAGCCCGAAGGTGAAGCAGATCATCGCGGCCTCGTCGGACAAGGCGTACGGCGACGCACCCGTGTTGCCGTACACCGAAGAGATGCCGCTGGCCGGCCGGCATCCGTATGATGTCAGCAAGTCGTGCAGTGATTTGATCTGTCAGACTTATGCGACGATCTATGGCTCGCCGGTGGTCATCACTCGCTGCGGCAACTTCTATGGCGGCGGTGATCTTAACTGGAATCGCATCGTGCCGGGGACTATTCGCTCGGTAATGCGCGGGCAACGGCCGGTCATTCGGTCGGACGGCTCGTTCATCCGCGACTACTTCTATGTCGAGGACGGTGCGGCGGCGTACCTGCACCTCGCCGAACAACTCGCGATCAAACCGCAGCTCGCCGGCGAAGCGTTCAATCTGTCGAACGAAACGCAGGTCACAGTGCTGCAACTGGTCGAACAGGTTCTCGCCGCGATGAATTCGCCCCTGCGGCCCGATGTGCTGGGCGAAGCAAGTCACGAAATCAAGCATCAATCACTCGACGCGGCGAAGGCTCGGAGGTTGCTGGGTTGGGAGCCACTCTTCACGTTGGACGAAGGTTTAAACAGGACGATTGCATGGTACATGAACTACTTCCAAGCCGAGTCACGGACAGCCGCGCGGCCGACACTGAATGTCGTTCGTGCGGCCGACGCGGCTTGACGAGCATTCTGTCGCTCGGTGAAACGCCGCTGGCCAACGCGCTGCTGACCGAGGAACAGCTCGATCAGCCTGAACCGCGCTGGCCGCTGGAATTGGCGTGGTGCCCAGACTGCTCGCTCGTGCAAATCACTGAAACGGTCCCACCGGAAACGTTGTTCCGCGAGTATGCCTACTTGTCATCGTTCTCCGACACGATGGTCCAACACGCGCGCCGCATTGCCGAGCAAATGACCGATGCCGAAGAGTTGTCGGCCGACAGTTTGGTGGTCGAGATCGCCAGCAACGACGGCTATTTGTTGCAGTGGTACAAACAGCGCGGTGTCCCCGTGCTCGGCATCGAGCCGGCTCGGAACATCGCTCGTGTGGCCGAAGTCGAAAAGGGCATCCCAACCATCAGTGAATTCTTCGGCCGCGATCTGTCCGCTCAATTGGCCGAAAGTGGTCAGCAAGCCGACGTCATTCATGCGAACAACGTACTGGCTCATGTTCCCGATCTGAACGGCGTGGTCGCCGGCTTCGCCACGTTGCTCAAACCGACCGGAGTCGTTGTGGTCGAGGCACCATACCTCAAAGACCTGATCGACCACGTCGAGTTCGACACGATCTACCACGAACATCTCTGTTACTTTTCGCTGACGGCGCTCGACCGGCTCTTCCGCCGTCATGGTCTGGAGATCGTCGATGTCGAACGTGTCCCGATTCATGGCGGCTCGCTGCGGATTTTCGCTCGACATCATGATGCCCGCGGCGTCGGAGCCTCCGTCCGCAAACTGCTCGCTGAAGAGGCAACGTGGGCTTGCCGATCCGAGTCGTATCGCGACTTCGGCCAGCGAGTCGAACAACTTCGCCGCGAGCTGACTGACTTGATCGGCTCGCTGAAAAGCGACAACAAACGGATCGCCGTTTACGGTGCATCGGCCAAGGGGAGTACGCTGCTGAATTACTTCGGCATCGGAGTCGACAGCCTCGACTACGTGGTCGATCGCAGCACGATCAAGCAGGGCCGCTACACGCCGGGAACTCGCTTGAAGATCCACGATCCCGACAAGCTGTCCTCCGATCAGCCCGACTACTGTCTGCTGCTGACCTGGAACTTTGTGGATGAGATCCTGGCTCAGCAGAAGAAGTACCGGGATCAAGGCGGGAAGTTCATCATCCCGATTCCGAATGTGCGAGTCGCGTAGCGGTCGGATAACTTCGCATGATCTTCACTCCCCTGGAACTCGCCGGTGCCTGGTTGATCGAGCCTGAGTTCATCTCCGACGAGCGCGGTTCGTTCGCCCGGACGTGGTGCGCTCGCGAGTTTGAAGAGCACGGCTGCAACTCACGGTTGGTGCAGTGCAATATCTCGGTCAATCGCCTGCGAGGCACGCTGCGAGGGATGCACTTTCAGTGTGAACGACATGCCGAAGCGAAACTCGTCCGCTGCACTCGTGGCGCGATCCACGACGTCATCGTTGATCTGCGTTCCGACTCTCCCACGTATCGCCGTTGGATGGCCTGTGAATTGTCTGACGACAACCATCGCATGCTTTACATCCCGGAAGGAGTCGCGCATGGCTTTCAAACGCTGACCGACAACTCGGAAATCTTCTACCAAATGTCGCGCGAGCATCACCCCGAAAGCTCCGCTGGTTTTCGTTGGAATGATCCCGCCATCGCCATTTCGTGGCCATTACCGCTCGGCCCCATCTCGTTGCGTGATCTCATGTGGCCGGACCTGAATGACAGTTGAGATCGGCCGGGAACTCGGCGTTGAGCAAGTCCCTCTTGACGCTTTTGAGCGGTTCCAAGACTTTCCCGAATATCGACGAAATCCCAACCCGTGATGGTGGCATCGCTGCCGACGGGGCAAGGGCCGATCATTAAGCTGGCCGTGTGACTCCCAGTGCATTCTGACAAGGGCCACGAATGCTTGTTGCCGACATGACCGCACGCATCTCCAAGCTCGCGGATATTGACGAGTCCACTCGGGGAACGCGCATCTTCGTCGGAGCGCACTCGGTGATTGATTCGTTCGTACGTATCAAGTGCACCGGCGGGACCGAAGACGTCGTCATCGGCGAGCATTGCTACATGAACTCCGGGACCGTGCTCTATTCCGGCAACGGCATCCGCATGGGGCATCATGTGCTGGTTGCGGCCAATTGCACGTTTGCACCGGTCAATCATGCGTGCCGCGAGCGAAATCGGCTCATCATCGAGCAACGATTCTTGCCGAGCAAGGGCGGCATCGTCATCGAAGACGACGTTTGGATTGGGGCCGGCTGCGTCATTTTGGATGGAGCAATCCTGCGGCGTGGCTCGGTCGTCGGGGCGTGCGCGTTGGTTCGAGGAGAACTCGACGCCTATGGCATCTATGCCGGCAATCCGCTCAAGAAGATCGGAGAACGGACATGAAGTTCACGGTGTTGGGATCAACGGGTTTCATCGGCTCGCACGTGACGGACTTGGCAAGAGCGGGCGGGCATGAGGTCGTCTGCCCCGCTCGCGATGAATCGCTGGACGGTCAGGAACTGGGCCACGTGATTTATGCCATCGGAGTCACCGCCGACTTTCGCCGCCGCCCGTACGATACGGTAACCGCGCATGTCACCAAGCTCCAGGAAATCCTGACGCGGACGTCGTTCGAGTCGTTGGTTTATCTCTCGTCCACTCGGGTTTATTCACGCTGCGCCGCCGGCGGAGTAACGGAGAATGATCCGCAATCGATTTCAGAAAACGCGCTGATTCCTGTCCTCTCGTCCGACTTCAACGACCTCTATAACCTCTCGAAGCTGATGGGCGAAAGCCTCGCGTTGACGTTGGGGCACAGGGTGAAGATCGCTCGCCTGTCCAACGTCGTCGGTCTCGATTTTGCTTCGGACAACTTCCTCATCAGCATTCTTCGCGACAGCTTGCGGTGGGGCCGCGTCGAAATGAAGTCGTCTTTGGATTCGGCCAAGGATTACATCTCGGTTGAGGACGTCGCCAATGTCGTTTTGCGATTGGGGGTTGAGGGACGACACGCGATCTACAACGTCGCAGCCGGAACCAATACCACGCATCGCGAAATCCTGCGGCAAGTCGTCCGTCTCACCAGAACCGAAGTCACCGTCAATGAGGGCAGTCCGACGATCGGTTTCCCGCGAATCGACAATTCGCGGCTACGCACGGATTTGGGCTTCACACCCCGCCTTTTGAAAGAGATGCTCCCCGCCTTGGTGGACGAATTACGCGCACATCTTGCGCAGCAGACAGGCAAGGACGCCGCATGAAGATTGACTTTGAAAAGGCCATTGTGGAAGTGCCCGGTCCAAATGGCCAGCTGCGATGCTTACCGTTCGCCAGCGCCGAGGCGTTTCGTGAAGTCTCCAAGGCGTGGCTTCGCGTCGGCTGGGACACGAAGTACGTCTACAGCTTCACCTGGCTGGGCCGGCCGATCATTCAACTTCCGGACGACATGGTCCGGCTGCAAGAAATGATTTACCGCGTTCAGCCGGACGTCATCATCGAGACCGGCATCGCTCACGGCGGGTCTCTGGTTTTCTCCGCCGGTCTTTGCCGCTTGCTGGGGAAAGGACGAGTCATCGGCGTGGATATTGAGATCCGTCCCCAAAACCGCCAAGCCATCGAGTCCCATCCACTGGCGTCGTTGATCACCATGATCGAAGGGAACTCCACCGCGCTGGAGATCGTCAGCCAAGTCCGTGACCAGATTCGCCCCAGCGAATCCGTCATCATCCTTCTCGATAGTTGTCATACGCGCGATCATGTTCGTTCCGAACTGGAAGCGTACGGCCCGCTGGTCACGCCCGGTTCCTACATCGTCGCGATGGATGGCATCATGCAGGACATGGTGGGTGCTCCGCGAACCTCTCCGGACTGGACAACAAATAACCCCCAGACCGCCGTGCGCGAGTTTCTCGTCGCGCACCCGGAATTTGCTCTCGAAGAGCCACCGTTCCAATTCAACGAGGGTCTTGTCACAGACCGCGTGACCTACTGGCCGAACGCATTTCTCAAACGTTTCTCACCCTCGCCCTCACCCAGCAACGAACGGCCACTGCGATAAGAACTTTGGAAAGGAACCTTCTATCCATTCAGACACCCACACCAAAGCCTGATGGACCAATCAAGGATCATCGCCATGTCTTCTCGTTTCGTGTCGATCGGAATGCCCGTTTACAACGGTGGTGAAGCGCTACGACGTGCGCTCGATTGCCTCCTCGCGCAGACACATGCCAATTTCGAATTGATCATTTCCGACAATGCCTCGACTGACACCGTGACCCAAGCTATTACGGAAGAGTACGCTAGGCGTGACTCGCGAATTCGGCTGACGCGGCATCTCACCAATCAAGGCGCAATCGCGAATTTTTTGTGGGTGGTCGAGCAGGCCGAGGGTGAGTATTTCATGTGGGCGGCCCACGATGACGGCTGGTCGAATAATTACGTCGCGACTTTATCCCGACGCTTGGATGAAGTGCCGGAAGCCATGCTGGCAACCCCCTCGACCACCTTGGAAAAGACGAGCAAAACAGGAACGAAGGTAAAAAGAGTGTTGCCACCAGCACCCAACGGGGACCAGTGGGCCACACTGGATGTCTTCATCAAGGATGCAGGTTGCGAGTGGATTTACGGAATGTATCGCACCGCGTGGCTAAAAACTGCCACGCCCGATTGGACCCAATATCCGCTCAATTTAGGCGACATGATCTGGCTGTACGGATTGCTTCTTCAGGTACGCGTCGTCGGCGAAGCAGAAGCGATGTTTTTCTACACCAATGCCCACAAGAACAAAGTCCGTTCTTATAACCGAATCGAGCTTTGGTCAAAACTGATCTATCACCTGACTCGGCTGACCTGGCAACGATTACCCGCGCCGGAGCGTTTGCGAGGGTTTCGCCGAGCTTGGCGACTCGTCTATCGATTCCACATTTATCGTCGGGGAGTGATTGGAACCTCGGCCAATATCCTCAAGCTCGCTGTACTCTGGTTGTGGTTTGGACTGGAGACCGGCGTCCGCCGACTTGTCCGCCCTCGTTGTTCGAATCATTAACTAGCAGTCGGCTTGCTGCGCATTCGCTTTGAGGTGGGCGTTTCAAACATCCGGCTCACTGGATTTGCGATTCTCGCTCTCCGTGGCAAGAGCATTCACAATCGTGCTCACACGCCGAGTGGCTTCTCGACAGGTGCGACCAAACGCAGCAAACCGTACTTCAACATCCATGCGATCGTGGCACGAGCGATCTGATATTTGACTTGGTGTTGTTGGAACAACTCATCCAATTCGCGGAATGCTCGAGGCTGTTCGGTCGCTGCCATGATGGCTCGGATGATCACGGGATCGGACGTCCGGCGGGCGGCGGAGTAGTTCGTCAGTGGCAACTGCAATGCTTGGTCGACGCGAGTATGCCCCGTCTCGTCAACGACAAGCCGAACGTCGTCCCCAAGGATTGCCGTCGGAAAACTCGCGAACGAGGTCTCAGTTTCCGGAAAACAAGCGGGTGAGGCGAAGGTTTTCTTTTGGCCCTGAAGGAACGCGGCATGCTTCTGTCGCTCGGACTCTTGGCTGTCCCAAATTTCTTCGTAGGCACGGACAACGTGTGCCCAGGTGAATCGCTCTAGCACGCGTTTCCGGGCTTCCAATCCCATCCGCCGGCGAAGATCCTCGTCGGTGATCAGTCGAGCAAACGCGACCCCCGCGGCGCGTGCGTCGACGATCACCGTTTGGTTGCAATCACCTAAGAACTGATCGAAATTCATCTCCTCCATCAGCAGTCGCGAAGTGGCATCCGCAGACGCATCTTTCACCATGTAAGTGGGAACGAGGATCCCTGTTTGTCCATCAACCACTTGATCGCGGTAGCCATCCCAATCGGCCGCGACGATCGGTAGTCCCGATGCCATCGCCTCGGTGACGGCCAAGCCAAAGGTCTCCTGGAAGTTATCGGAAAGCGAGGTGCAAAGATCAGCCGCCTGCCAGACCGTGAAGCGATGGTCGGGTTTGGTCCCGTCGACGAAGGTCACTCGCACGCCCTTCGCGAATACTGCGGCTCCGGTTCGGAAGGACTGCGCGATGCCGTCGTTCGCCGCCCATCCGAAAAAGACGAGATGTACCTTCTTGCCCGTGGCTTGCGCGGCCTGTGAAAGCCCGTGATAAACCGGAAACGGATGAGCCTTCGCGTGATAAGACAATCGACCAACACAGAGAACCATGACTTCGTCATCGCCCACGTCCAAGGCCCGCCGAGCGGCAGTGCGTTCGGCCGGCGTCGCGGGACGGAATTTGTTGGGATTCACACCTAATGGCACGTTTGCCAAATGCACTCGGCAGGACGGATTGCCGCCGTGGCGCTCTTTCAAATAGTCGACATAATTTCCCGTAACCGCTCGCACCATCGCCACGGCACACTGGGACGTGCAAAAGAGCGTGTCGTAGGCTTCTAGCGGCGAATGCACCATCTGGCACAGCGCTTCGGCAACGCCGTAAGTACAGAGCGTGTGCGTTACGCCAGACAGCGCGAAAGCGGCCGGTCCACGATGTTGCCGCACCCAGGCAAAACGTACGTCGAGGGGAACTGGCAGGTGCAACACCCGAGACGGAGGGGTCGGAAAAAACCGCGCGTGAAAGTTGGCGTGGACGATGATCCGGAGCTGCTTAATGTCCGTGATCGCTTTGGGAAGCGAGTTCCACAGCTTGGTAATCGAAGCCAGACTGGGCTTGCTCCGCACCAGTGCGACCAGTTCGGCCCATCGGCCGTAGCTCAGATACGCATCCAGGAATTCCTTTCCCGCGACCTGTCGCCCCATGACTCCCAGTCGCCCGCTCGAGACAGTCTGCAACTCGCTACCGTCCAGATGCGCATCGTCGTCGTACAGAAAGGCGACGTGTTCGTGAACCAGAGCCATGATGCGGCACTCAGCGTTTCAGGCTAGCCCAAGTATCCGTTCGTCTTCAGGTACGCGATGACCTCGGTCGAGAGTTCCTCTGGTCCTTTGGTGTTTGCTTCGAGCACCAACTCGGCTTTCTCCGGTGCTTCGTACGGATCGTCGATGCCCGTGAAACCTTTAATCTCGCCGGCACGAGCCTTCTTGTACAAGCCCTTCGGGTCGCGCGCCTCGCACGTTTCAATCGACGCGTTGACATAAACTTCGATGAATCCACCTTGGCCCATCAGCGCACGGACCTTGTCGCGGTCAGCGCGATACGGCGAGATAAACGCGGTCGAGGTGATGAGGCCAGCGTCAGCGAACAGTTTGGCGACCTCACCGATTCGACGGATGTTCTCCGCCCGGTCGTCGGCCGAAAAACCCAGATTTTTGTTCAGACCCATGCGGATGTTGTCGCCATCGAGCACATACGAATGCACCCCCAAGTCATGCAGCTTGCGAGCCACTTCGTTGGCCACGGTGCTCTTGCCGCACGCGCTTAATCCGGTGAACCACAGGATGCAGCCTTTGTGCCCCATCAAATCCCAACGCTCTTCCTTCGTCACCGAATGAGCGTGCCACGTCACGTTTGTTGCCTTCTGCTCGGCCATGGGAAACCACTCCTCTTGGATTCAATGTGTGCCTGAAAATCCTTGCTTCGAATAGCGGGGTGGGATGGTAGGGAAAGGCGGAAGGCGAGGGAAGACAATTGCAGATTTGCGATTTGTGATTTGCGATTTTCCATTGTTTTCGCAGACGAGTCCCATCGACGACCGCACGACTGCTTCGCTGCCTTCCTTCGCGCCGGCCCCATCGCTATCGTCTGCCCCCTGATTTGCCGGCCTTTTTCGGGAGATGTCTGTGTCCGCCACAGCGTCCACCAACGGACCTGATTTTTTGAAGTCTGAACTCATTCCGGTCATCGCTCAGGACGCCGCGACCGGCGATGTGTTGATGATGGCCTACATGAATCAAACGGCCTACGCGGAGACGCTTCAAACAGGCCGAGTCTGCTACTGGAGCCGCAGTCGTCAGCGGCTCTGGCGCAAGGGCGAGGAGAGCGGCAACATCCAAGAGTTGAAAGAAATCTTCTTCGATTGCGACGCCGACACGCTGCTCGTCAAGGTGAATCAGATTGGCGGAGCTGCGTGCCACGAAGGCTACAGGAGCTGCTTCTTCCGCCGGATCGACCCGAAGACGGGCCAGGTCGATGTCATCGGCGAACGAATTTTCGACCCGAAGGCTGTGTACAAGTAGCAATTGATGTTCGATGCCAATGTCGAGACTCGCCATCGAAAACGACTCAAGCGACCGACGCCGTTCGACGCTCGATGGGAACTGCGTCTAGGTCCGAATAATCGGTTTCGTGTGTTTTATTCGGTCGATGATGCCAACCACTCGGTCTCGATTGTGGCCGTAGGCGAAAAAGATCACGAGATAATCAAGATTGCGGGTGAGGAACTTGAATCATGAAGCGTGCGTCGCTGACCAAAATTAAGTCGCAACCGAATTCGTACCTCAAGACGTGCGGTCGCGAGCCTGTGCTGGTCACGAAGAACGGTCGGACGATTGCCGCCCTGGTGGCGGTGGTTGATCCCGACGAGATTGAGCGTCTGCTACTCGCCGGCTCGCCAAAGTTGGATGCGATTTTTGACAAAGCGCTTCAACGAATTCGTGGTGGTGAAGGGATCTCTCACCAAGACGTTTGGTCACAGGTTGAATCTTGGCCGGACTCGCCAACACAAAAGACACCGCGTCCCTCTCGCCCTCGAAAGGGCAAGAAAATCGCGTGATCCCGATAACTTGTTCCATGCACATTTCCAAGACACTCGTCGGCGGCACGGGCCGCAGCAATCCAAATCATGCCAGACGACAACCAAAAAGTTCTCAAGCTCGGCATTCCCGCCGGCAGCCTGCAAGAGGCCACCGCCGCGCTGTTTCAGCGAGCGGGCTACAACATCAAGTTTCAATCGCGGTCGTATTACCCGACGATCGACGATCCCGACATCGAGTGCATGTTAATCCGTGCTCAAGAGATGGCTCGGTACGTCGAGGAAGGCGTGCTCGACGCCGGCATCACGGGGTTCGATTGGATTCAAGAGACCGAAGCCGACGTCGTCGAAATCTGTGAGTTGATGTTCTCGAAGGTCAGCCGCGCTCCGGTGCGTTGGGTGCTGTGTGTGCCCAACGATTCGCCGGTTCAAACCGTTAAGGACTTGCAAGGCAAACGGATCTCAACCGAAGTTGTCATGTTGACGAAGAGGTATCTGGCGAAGCACGGCGTCACTGCGAAGGTC
>CAYSHJ010000402.1:0-4629 GCA_964430385.1 uncultured Planctomycetaceae bacterium | reverse complement strand
CTCAAACTGCGCACCGCACTCCCGGCACACCACCGCCGCACGATCCCCTGCGGCGAGACCGAAGGACGTGACGACCGTTGCCTCGCTCGCTCACGATGGCCGCCTTAAACTCATGCGACACAACCGGCAGTGCCATTCGGGTCGGGTACCGATTGCCGGAACGGCCCGAAGGGTGCTGCGCACAATCGGTACCCGACCCCTTTTTCAGACGGGGCGAGCCGATCTTGTAGTCCACCGGCACAACAAGATCGCCTTCGCCCTCGATCAGGTCCAGCTTCACGATCAGCCGATGCGTGTCGCTGGCCAACTGCACTGACCGCGAATGAATCTTGTCCTGTGTCCCGATCAGTTCCTCGGCCGCCGGCAGCGCGTCTTCCTTGCGTTCGAGCTTCTGATGCCGCAGCGATCCGGCCACCGTGTCCACGCTGTTGACGAACACGCCTTCGACCCACTCGTAATAAAACAGTCGCGGGCAATAGACGAACTCGTTGAGCATCCGCGCCGGAAGGTAGTCGGGCTGCTCGGCTGAGTCAGAGCCAGCACTCTCCGTAAGCTGGACCAGCGGCTGAAACGGAGCGGATTCTTTGGCAGCAAAGTCGAGATTCGCCGTTGTGGTTTGCACGTTGTCACTCATGGTTTCTTCGATCCGTAGCCACAAGCTGCCAGCTTGCGGTTCGTTCGAAATCAACTTTTCCATACACATCCACGTCGGTGAATTTCATGCGCTGTGCGCTCGCAAGTCAGCAAGCTGGCAGCTTGCGGCTACGGTCACACCACATAACAGGGCGCATCGACCTTCGAGTATGCCTGGCCGATGGCCGAGATGACGCGCTCACCACGTCCTTCGGTTGGGCCGAGGTCCACGAAGATGACTTGGTCTTCGCGCTGGTTGATTAGTTCGCTGAGCACATGCCGACAGCGAGCCAAATCGGTCGGCGTGAACTGGCACTCGAAAACCGAGTATTGCAAGTGGTCTCCAAAGTCCCGCATCGTCTTGAAGACTTTCTTGAGCCGCTTGTCGTCACAGATGTCGTAGCAGACGAGAAACGTATTCCGCATGACGGACCTCACCGGAGCCAAGAAGACCGAGCCATTTCGGCCGCCTGCCGCTCAACGCGCGAGACGTTCCATCGTATCTGCGAGACGTTCCGTCGTATCTGAACGGGATGATTACATCCCGCTGATCTCACAACTGCAACAACTTTCTTGACATTGTGCCACGATCCATTGTGGCACGACGCTCCGCGTCGTGAATTCGCGACGCGAAGCGTCGCACCACACTGGTTGCGAGTGAATCACTTCGAGTCTGATTCTTCCAGGTCGAGGATTCGCTGCTCTTCCTTCCGTTTCGTCTTCTGGAGCGCCGGTTTGTCACGGCCGATGCAACTCGACGCCAATCACATTGGCAAATTGATCGCCTTGGGGCCTGACTCCGGAATCCGACTCGTCCCAATCCGGTTCAATCAGCTCTTCGACAAACCCAGCATCGACAGCGCGCTTCAACAAATCGAGCCGATGCTCGCGAAGGACTTTCCAGCGACGGCGCTTGTGCGGTGCGACCAAGGCGATTTCCAGGATCAATTCTCGCAACAATTGAAATCGCGGATCAGCAATCGAAACCAGTTCCTTGAGCCGCGCGATGTTCTTGGCCGAGCGATTGCTCTGTTCCAGGAAGCCCAGAATTTCGTCGATCGCCAGCCGTCGTTGTTGCTCGGCCTTCGGCAGTTGACGGCAGTCGGCACACACCGAGGCGGCGTATCCCTTTCCTCCAAATCGCTCGTGAGGACGATGACGTCCACACCGGCGGCACCTGCGTCCCATTGTGTTCCCTTTTTGGTTGGACTCAGTCTGCAAACCGTTTCGCAGCGATTTGATTTCCTGCTCACCAATGAATCCAACGCGGTCACGCTTCCGCAAGTTGTCGCACCACTCGACCACGACGGAAGCTAATAACTTCGACTTGTTGACCGCTTGAATCACGATTTGCAAACACGCGGCGATGTCATCGCTCATCAGCCCCTCATCGCTCATCTCCACTTCCTCACGAGATCGGTCTGCCAGCGCAGCCCGCAACGACTCTAATGAATCAGGCACCTTCGCGCGCTTCACACCCTTCAAGCGCGGCACTCGTTTGAGTTTCGTGGATTTCTTCATGCTTTGATGGTCCCTTTCTGCTGATGCCGATTTCTTGAACCTGACCATCGAGCTCTGCGTCGCATCATCATGGCGAGCCGGAGGCCGTCCGGCCCCGGACAGAGCATCATTGCAAATTCTCCGAGGGCTGACGCCCATCGACTCGCAAAGTGATTTCGGTTGTGAATAACGTGCGCCGTGCTCGCGAGTTGTAGCGGCGGCACTCCGTGACGCCGAACCGAGTCGTGGAGCGACTCGGCTACATTTGGCTGATCGTCGGCGAAGAAATCCCCGACACCGGCGACCTGATCCCCTTGGGAACGCTTCCAGCGGAACTCGCCTCGCGGCAGAGCTTAGCGTACCTCCGGTATGCCCTGAGCTTCGAGTGGTTCGGAGAAGACCTGCTGACTGAGGTACACGTCGGTTCGGGCAAAGAATGCCTGATCGGCACCGCTCTCTTGAATCCGCATCGGCGAGAGATCGACTGCGAGCATCGCACCGTCCAGTTGCTTCAAGGGAAGAGTTGGTAACGCGGCTGGCTCACGTTCATTCAAACCGGGACTTGCATTCGTTTGCCAGACGACAACAATGGCGGCATGGAAGTGCTTGGACGAGTACAAAATGGCGTGGTGATTCTGCAGGGGCGCGTCTCTCTGCCGGAAGGTGCTGACGTGGCCGTTCGGTATCCAGCGTTTCATTCCGCCAAGCCGGTGGTCGCCAAGCGGCGCATCGAACTGCCGTTGGTGTACTGTGACCAGCCGGGCACAGTGCATTTGACCGGAGAACGAATCGCCGAGATTCTGGATGCCGAAGATGAGTGATCCGCGAGTTTCATTTACCGATGAACCAGAGGGACTTGAGTCGTACTGGCGCGGCTACACGCAACGGCAGTCGTTTTCTCCGAAAGTCTGGAACGACGCCTTTCTCGCGGCGTTCGCGCGAGCCGCCGATTACCGAGTGGTGACGTTCGACCGGGGATTCACTCAGTACGCCAATCTGGACTGCGTGATTTTGTCGTAGGTTCGGGCAAGGAACATTGTGGCACGACGCTCCGCGTCGTGAATTGCGCTTTGATTTGCGTCCGGAGTTTTGATTGGCCACCTCAATTGCGACGCGGAGCGTCGCACCACACTACGCCGGTTTCCAAAACAAATAGTCCGTCTCCGGTAGGTTGGCTTTGGAAACGTTCTCCGCGATGTAGCGTTGCAGATACTCGAACTGATCGGCGCTGCGGACCAAATGATCGAACGGCTCGCTTTGCCAGAACGCCTTCTTGCGGCCGAGCGACTTGTTGATCTGCACCGCCGTGTAATGCAGCCAACGCTCGCATTGACCACACCGCCACATTCGGCTGAAACCAATGCGGCAGATTTCGACGACTCGCCTCGATCCCCGCCTCACGATCAAACAGCCCAAATTCGACGTCGGTACTCATATCAAATGTCTCGGACTTGCGACGCGGAGCGTCGCACCACATTGTGGCACGACGCTCCGCGTCGTGAGGCTTTAGCTCAAGCTAAAACACCGCTACGGAATTCTCCACTCTCGACGCGGAGCGTCGAGCCACAATAAGGCACATCACAACCGACGCTTCCAATCCAGATACGCCGCCAGAAACAAGTGCCCCTCCGGCAACGGCTCCAACAACTCCACCGACCGCGCCTCGATCCGATGCCGCTCCCCGTTCCGTTCGCAGACCAAATCCAACCCAAACTCATCACCCTCCGGCCACTCCATATCGACGACGCTGACTACCTCGCCCAACACCTTGGCCGGAAACGGAAACGCCAATTCGTCCCCAATCACCGAGAGCAAACCCGAGTGCCGCTCATCCTCACCATTGGCATCGACGGTCGCCTCCTCCATCGCCTCGCGAACCGCCTGTTCGTCGAGTCCCTGAGTCCACGGCTTTCCGCCAGTTTTCGATTTTGAGGATTTCGCCATGACCGTTTGCTCCTAAGATTGTGACACGACGCTCCGCGTCGTGATGTCCTGACACAGCCAAAACGAAAGCTAAAACACCGCTGCCGAATTCTCCACTCTCGACGCGGAGCGTCGAGCCACAATGCCCCAAGGCAACACGACCGGGGTCACGGTGGAGCCCACTGGGCAATTTCAGCGAGCGACAGTCTCAGCCGTGAACAATCCACCGCCGAGATGTCGGTTCTTTCCGAGGAGCAGTGGGCCGCTAACGGCGACTGCAAACGTGAGCGATACGAGTCCGACGAGGCCGATGCCGCTCTTTCCGTGCATTTCAATGAGCGATACTTGAGGCACAGGCAAGCCTCGGCGTTGACACTCGGTGGTGATGTCGGCCGTCAGCGCACCGGATGCACCGATGCCCTTGGCATGACGCGTGACGTGATATGGCGTGACGCACTCCCACCTTCGCGAAATGGCAAACAGGGGATCGTCGCCGACCGAGATCGAAACACGACGCAGCTTCAGGAGTCCGTTCGTGCCCGCACGCAGAACTGAGAGGTCGGCCAGCGCGGC
>CAYSHJ010000401.1:0-1589 GCA_964430385.1 uncultured Planctomycetaceae bacterium | reverse complement strand
GAATGTCGATGAGAGCGAGGAGCGACTGCTCCGTCGCGGGCGTCAACACGAATTCGCGTTTGACGAGCGAAATGGCACCTGTTTCAGGCATTTGTGAAAGAAGTGCGGCTGGGGGGCGGGAGGCGACGTTCGTCGATTCTGGGGACGTTACGGCCGTCGTGGAAACGGCGCGAGCGGCGGCGCCGACATCGAGCAATCGCGCGACGGCGCTGGAGGGTGGGGCCTCACGCAAGGGACGCGGCATGACTGTTCTCCAGATTGCGGGTAGTTGCCGGATCTGCAAGCGATTCCGATTCGTGATTCTCCGTGCGGTCAGTGTGGAATTCATCCTGTGCGAGAATGTCGAGTTTTCCAGTGAGGAACGCACTTCGATTTCGCACGCGCCTTTCGACTTCAGTCGCGAGCCGCATGTATTGGAGCGCCGCCGGGTAGCGCTCGTACTTCGCCAATTGAAAGAGCGTTTTTCCCCGTCCCGAAACTTCGGGCAGGATGACCGCTTGCGAGATGGACGTTTGAAACTGCCGATGCGGTAGCGCCGCAGCGACGACCGCCTCCAATTCGTGCCGCAGTCGTGTCGCGCGGCCATCGACGTTTGTGAAGACGACCCCGAGAACCTCCAGGTCGGGATTGCGATGCCGTCGCACGTCCGCGATATCGTTGAAGGCTTCGGTGAGTCCGCCGAGCGAAAGCGGATGAGGGAACGCCGAAAGTAGGAACCATTCGGCGCTCGAATACGTGGCGACCGTCGTGACAGCACCCGGTGCGGGCGCCGTGTCGAGAAACACGAAATCGTAGAGTCTTCGGGCAGTTGCGAGCGGAACATCGAGGATGCGCGTGCGATCGACGAATTTCGATAGCAGTGTTTCAAGCTCGGAAAGCTGGGGCCGCGCTGGCACGAGATGCACGCCTACCGGAAGCCGATCGGCAATCGCCAGATTCTCAAGCGTTTCGGCGGCGGTCAGAAGTTCTAGCGAACCGGCGAAGCTGTTCTCCGGAACGCCAAGATGCTTGGTTGCACCCGCCGCCGGGTCCAAGTCGATGATGAGGCAGCGGTAGCCGCGTTGGCCGAGTGCCGCTGCAAGATGCACCGTATTTGTCGTCTTTCCGACGCCGCCTTTTTGATTGCCGACGCCGATCACAACGCCGAGTTTCGGAGATTCTTTCATGCGCCCCTTGCAGTGTTCTCAGCGGGAAAGCCCGGCCACCGGCTTTCCCGCTTTCCCGCCGCCCGTACCGTCTCATTGGCTCAAGGCATAAGTCGCACACCCGAATCGGTCGCGCAAGTGTCCAAGTTGCTGGGAGCGAAGCTCGGCGCTGCGCAAATGAGCGAGCCACCCCGCTGGCCGGATTGCGGGAATGAGTGGCGTCCCGCATTCCTGCGTTCCCGCTTTCCGGCAACCGATTCGATCTCGATTCCCGCTTGTCATCCGCCACCGAATCGCGCTACGTTCGTGGCGGATCTGTGCTCACAAGAGCCAGTGCGCAAAACTTCAACGAGGGGAGGGAATCAGGCGGACCGCCCATTAGAAATGAAAAAAGCGACCCGAGGTCGCTTGTTCCAAACCGACGACCGGGCTTAACGCCGACCG
>CAYSHJ010000400.1:0-1803 GCA_964430385.1 uncultured Planctomycetaceae bacterium | reverse complement strand
CGGGAGCAGTTGTGACGGCAAATCTTGAAAGTAGATCCGTCCGTCCACTCCGACCGTGATGGTAACCTCCAGCGCATTTTCCCGTTCAAGCTCGGACATCGGCGTGTTTCTCCATAGTCTGTTCCGGACCGATCTGCAAGTCCTTCGTTTGCAGATAGTCCCACGCCCACCGCATTTCATCGGCCGAGGTTAAACGACTCATCCTTGCGTCGCTCGTCGCCCGCCAGCAAGGCACGTAGCCTGTGTGGAGTTGAAATCGCGCGCCGGGCAGGTGCTCGGCCGTCCAGTCGACGACGGGGCGGAAGCAACAATCCACATGGCCCGGCATCAGCAGGTGCCGGATGATTATCGGCGTCCGTTCCGCGGCGATCCGTAGGTTCCGAGTAACCACTTCTACGTAACGAGCTACCCCCGCCAAGCGCTTTGCGCACTCGTCGTTACCGAACTTGAAGTCGGCGATGTAAAGGACAATGACGCCTTCGAGCCATTCGAGCACCTCGGGTGCCATGTACATATTCGAGTCCAGGGCGAGCGGGAGCGGTTCGCTCGCTTCCGCCGCAAGCTCGAGCAAAGTATGCACGTGCAGGCTTGGTTCGCCGCCCAGCAAGTCGATCGTCTTCACACCATCCGCCACACGCTCGGTCAACTCAGCGGCCAGTCCGCAGGGGTCTACCTGCTCGCCGCGTGTCGGCTCGAAGCAGCCAGGCCCCGTGTTGCAAAACGTACACCGAAAGTTGCAGCCGCTGAGATAAACTCGGTAGGTGGGGACCAGTTCCGGCTCGTCGCCGAAGCTGACATAGCGTTTGAATACGTAGGTGTCCGCCCCAAGTCGACAGGGGGCGGGTTCGCCGATCAGGCGGTTCACGCCGCAACGCCATTCACAGAGGTTGCAGTGTTCGAGGGAGCGCCTTGCTTCAAGGATTCGCTGCCGGAGGGTTTGGCGATTGACGAAGGGACGTGCAGATAATGTCGCCGCAAGTTTCAAGGCACCGGTCTCCGAAAACGCGCTCGGCCACACCGTCTGGAATATGATAGGCACGGTTGGGTCGCAGGTACAACGAAACCCGTCCGAATGCTGGGCGGGTATTCATCAATGGCGTTCCCGGCGTTTGGCTGGCCGATGGATCCGCTCTCGCTTCGGCGTACGACGGCTGAGTTGACTCGGTTTAGGCGACATGTCCCACCGCAAGTCAAGCACGACAGGTCGGATTACCAGAGTCGGATGCTGCGAAGCGAAGGCGGCCGCCTGCTGCGCAAAAACTAATTCGCCTGCCTCAGGTGACGGTGATCCTCAGCCCATTCGACGAGACATGGCGGCGGTGCTGAGACCATGGTTGGCCAAGAAGGCGAAAACGCAACCCGTCTTCGCCATGCCCGACAAGACGGCCCGAATGATCTGCGCCGATTTTGCCGGCATCCCTCGCTGTCAGGTTATCGACTGCTGCGGCGGTTTCGAGGAGCTTCACGGATTCCGAGCCGCGTGCGAATTCGATTTCCTGGGAAGCAAATTCGCCTCGAATTGCCGCCCCCGCTCATTTGCACCGGGTGCATTGGTCCTTGCGGGATGATTCCATTCAGGGAGATCGACGGAGCTTTGGATCCGCGTCAATCTCTCCGTCAGCCAAGGGGGCTGCAACGGCGCGACCGGTGGTCGTGCTCGAGTGAACGCCGCGACTATCGCCCGCGCTCGAATAGGTCTCGATTCCGATCAACGGGATCAGCTCTCGCCAACCGGGGCACCGACGGCTCCGTTGACGTGCGAAACAGCGACTCAACCGCGACGTGGTCGAGTGCATGTTCTCT
>CAYSHJ010000399.1:0-1699 GCA_964430385.1 uncultured Planctomycetaceae bacterium | reverse complement strand
TGTTTCCAAATTTATGTAAACCCCTGATTTTATCGTTTCAAAATACTTAACGGCGTTGGGTGCCGGGGTTGGCAACGAGATGACGTTCGGCGATATCGAAGACGATCCGGTCATTAAGACCGGCTTCATGCCGCGCGACATGAATGCCGCGCTCCGCAATCTGACGAAGTTCTACGCCGACACGATCACGATCAGCGGCGATGTGCAGGCTCCCGATGATCGCGTCGAGTTCCACGGTCATCGCTCTCAAGTCAACGCCAAGAATTTGTACGCTCAACTGCAAGCGAACGATTCTGGTGTCACCGGGCAGACGGTCGTGTTTGATCTCGCCGAGCAGTTACAACACGGTGGCTGGATCATCGGCAAGGACCGAGTGGAAATCGACGTCACCAACAGCAACGGGACGCGACCGTACTTCTCGTTCCCGAACGAATTGGTCAGCTTGAAGTCCGATGTTGCCAGCGTCATCGAGACTCTGAATCCGAACAGCGTGATCGACATCAATACGACACAGTCAATTCAAGTGGCTGGTCTGATCGAAGTCCACGGAGCCGGATCGCACGCGAACGTCGGTTCCGACACGAAGCTGACGATCCTCGAAGGGGGCCTCGTCGCCGGTCGCGATGCGAACGACGTGCTGACGCTGGATGCGGGCTTGCTGCTCTCGATCAATCCGGGCGGAGCGGTCATTGCCGGTGCTCGGTTTGACGACGTCAACGGCACACCGGTCGCCGTGCAAACCGGAGCCGGAGCGGACGCGATTTTGAATTCGCCGCACGAACTGTTCATCGGCGGAACGGTGACGACTTCGGATCAGATGCAGCTCAACTCTGGTGCACCGCAGTTCGATCACACGGCGTACTTCAACGGATTCGCGGACGTTGACCCCGAACACCCGCTGATCGGGCACAGCCAGTACGGCATCCTGTTGACCGGCACGCTGACGACGCTGGCGGCCAATTCGGAATTGAAGCTTGAATCCAATGCCGACGTCATCATTCGCGGCAATATCAACGTGCTCGGTGCGAACTCGGACTTGGTCGTGCAATCGGATCGCTTCGTGTACGTCGAAGGTTTTATTGATGTGAAGGACGACGCTCGGGTTTTGGGCGGCATCGAGACAAACGGCACTTTGCACAACAGTGCCGATCCAATTCTTGGCAGCAGCGTTTACGTCGCGACGACCTCGCGATTCGTGACTCGCGATGCCGGCAGCTTGATCGACATTCGGGGTGCCAAAGACGTGGACCTGTTCGGCGCGATCGTGGCGGGCGGGACGATTGGAGCCAGCGGCGTCACGTTCTCTGGGCCGAGTTCCTCGATCAGCGTTACGGCGGGCGAACAGGGCTTCCTTCATACGGGTTTGCTCGCGTCTGGCACCGTGACGGTGAACTCTGGCACGCCCGAAGCGGACGACACGGTCGCGGCGCTCTTCCCCGGCCAGACTCTGCCCGCCGATGACGGCAGTGACCGACTGAGCCTCGTGATCACGACGGCTGGCGGCATCACGACGTCAGGCAGCACGACCGACAACTCCGGCGGCGGCATCGTCATCAATGCGGCGGGAAACATTGAAGTTCTCGGCTCGCTGAATGCTGGAGCCAACATCACGCAGCAGTTTGATCTCGAAGGACACTTCCTCGGCGAAAGCGCCACATACTCCGCTGAACCGGCTGCGCTGACGATCAACACGACCGGC
>CAYSHJ010000398.1:0-3284 GCA_964430385.1 uncultured Planctomycetaceae bacterium | reverse complement strand
AACGCCAACCACCTGCACATCCTCTACGGACGGGAGCTGATAAAGAAGTTCCTCGATCTCGCGCGGCGCGATGTTCTCGCCGCCGCGAATGATCATGTCTTTCAAACGACCCGTGATGCGGAAATAGCCGTCGGGCTGACGCAGTGCGAAATCGCCCGTGTGTAGCCAACCGTCGGCGTCGATCGCCTCGGCGGTTCGGTCAGGCATGTTGTAGTAGCCAAGCATCACGTTGTGGCCGCGCGTGCAAAGTTCTCCGGAGACGCCGTCCGGCAGTGTCGCGCCTGATTCCGGATCAATGATCTTCACCTCGACATCCGGAATCGCTCGACCGACCGTGCCGACTCGTTTTTCGATTGGGTCGTCGGTACGAGTCATCGTGATCAACGGCGACGCTTCCGTTTGGCCGTACGCGATCGTGATCTCGCGCGCTCCCAGCTCATTCTCGACGCGTTTCATCAATTCGAGCGGACACGGGCTGCCCGCCATGATGCCGGTTCGCAACGACGAGGTGTTCCACTGCGGGAACGTCGGATGTTCCAACTCGGCGATGAACATGGTGGGGACGCCATAAACCGCCGTGCAATGTTCGGACTCGATGGCCTCGAGCGTCGAATCCGGCGTGTAGCTTTCACTCGGAAAGATCATGGCGGCTCCGTAAATGGCGGCGCACATCGTTCCCAGCACGCAGCCGAAGCAATGATACAGCGGCACCGGAATGCACAGACGGTCGCGCGCGTCGAGACGCTGACAATCACCCACGTAGAATGCGTTCAGCAGCAAGTTCCGATGCGTGAGCAGCGCGCCCTTCGGTCGTCCCGTGGTCCCCGACGTGTATTGCAGATTGATCGGATCGCCGGGATCGAGTTGTCGTTCGCGTTCGGCCAAATCGCCGAGCGGAACCTGCTCGCCCGCTCGTTCGAGATCCCGCCACGCCAGCATCCCCGGATGTTCGGACCCTCGCAGGCGAATGATCCACTTCAGCCGCGGGAATCGGTCGCTGTGGAGTTGCCCCGGCGGCGAGGACTTCACTTCCGGGCAAACTTCCTCAAGCATCTGGACGTAGCGCGACGCGCGAAACTCCTCGATCAACGCCAACCCCCGGACGTCCGATTGAGCCAGCGCGAACTCCAGTTCCGCGGAGCGATACGCCGGATTGATCGTCACCAAAACGACGCCGATCCGCGCCGTCGCGAATTGCAGCGTCACCCACTCCGGCCAGTTCGTGGACCAGACGCCGAGGTGATCGCCGCGCTGAAAGCCCAGCGCGAGCAAACCACGAGCGACACGGTTCACGGATTGATCAAACTCCGCCCACCTGAGTCGCACTTGGGCTTGAGGAAAAACCAGCGCATCCTGCGAGCCGAACCGTTCCGCCGTTCGCTGCAACACTTGGCCAATCGTCAGACCTTCAACCCAAGGAGCTGCCATTGTCATGGAGCGGTCCTCCAAATCGGCGAAAATATTTTGCGATACAAACGCGGCACGGAATTGTACGAAACTCGGAGAAACTTTTGTCGAGGGACCAATCGACATCCTCGCTCATTGAAGCGATCACCTAGAATCACAGCGTCGCGAAGCCGCGGCCTCGCCGCAAGCCGTCGACACGTCACGACACGATTTTTCCGGGCTTCCCTGCCGACGTTGGAGAGAACGATCATGCAACACGCCGTGATCCTGTCGGCCTGCCGTACGTCCATCGGCAAGTTTCATGGCGGGCTGTCCGCGCTGTCCACACCGGAACTAGGCGCGGTCGTGATTCGCTCAGCCCTTGAACGAGCTGGTGTGGCCACCGATCAAGTGGACGAAGTCATCTTCGGTAACGTTCTCGCCGCGGGAGTCGGTCAAGCTCCGGCGCGGCAAGCGGCCTTGAAGGCGGGTCTGCCGCCGAATGTCGCGGCCGTGACGATCAACAAGGTCTGCGGATCGGGTCTCAAAGCCATCATGCTCGCCACGCAGGCGATTCGGTCGGGCGATGCCGACGTCGTCGTGGCCGGAGGGATGGAGTCGATGAGCCGTGCCCCTTACCTGTTGTCGCGCGAAGGTCCGACGTTTGGCGACCGAATATTGGCCGATGCCATGCTCACGGATGGATTGCTCTGTCCGTTCAGCGGTCGCTCGATGGGACAGATCGCGGAAGCCTTGGCTCAATCCGACGGCATCACTCGCGAAGCTCAGGACCGCTACGCTTGCGAAAGTCATCGTCGCGCCGTAGCCGCTCAAGAGCGCGGCGCGTTCAACAACGAAATCGTTGCTGTCACAGTCCGCACACGCGCAAGACATCAGGTCGTCACCCGCGACGAAGGTCCGCGAGTCGACACGACTCTTGCCAGGCTGTCCAGTCTTCGTCCGGTCTTCACGGACGACGGCACGGTGACGTCCGGCAATTCGTCGATGATCAGCGATGGAGCGGCCGCGGTTGTCGTTGCCTCGGAGCAATTCGCGAAGACACGCGGCCTGATACCGCTCGCCAGAGTTGTGGACAGCGCGACGTCGGGCACCGAACCCGGCGACGTTTTCATCGCTCCAGTGGCGGCCATTCGCAAGGTTCTCAGCCGCGCTGGTGTTTCGCTCGACGATGTCGACGTTGTCGAAATTAACGAAGCCTTCGCGGCTCAAATGCTGGCATGCCTCCAACGTCTGGGCCTCTCGCCGGAGAAAACCAACGTGAACGGTGGAGCAATCTCGCTTGGTCATCCGCTGGGTGCCAGCGGCGCTCGCGTCACGGCGACGTTGATCCACGCCCTGCGCGAACGACAACAACGACTCGGCCTGGCCGCCCTCTGTCTAGGTGGCGGCAACGCGGTGGCCGTGTTATTCGAACGACTTTGACAGTCGTTGCGCGACACAGGCTAGCTGAGATTATTCATAAGCCGAGTCAATTCCACAGCAGGCTACATCACACTAGCCCGATGCGCAAGTTTTGATCTTGCGCTGTTTTTGATTCGGCCCCATCAGGCTTGTCCGGATGGGGAAAACGATGGAGAGCTAGCGATGAACATCATGCTCGCAAACCCTGTTTTTCTGCGGTTCGCCGCCGGAGGCGGCGAACCGCAGAAAAACAGGGCACTCAACGAGAGCGCCGCTGGCGCTAGCCAACCATCAGATTCACCATCCGGGCAAGCCGGATGGAGTCTTGCCCAAAAGCCACGATTCCTCGATGACAATCGTCAGGGCAAACACAAACAGCGCAAGTTAAAACGCGCAAGCAAGGCACGTTGCCATCCGTCCCTCGCTTGCGCTTTTTGAACTTGCGCTGTTTTTGGATAGACCCCATCCGGCTTGCC
>CAYSHJ010000397.1:0-4186 GCA_964430385.1 uncultured Planctomycetaceae bacterium | reverse complement strand
AGTGACACGACCTTTAGGTCAGTGTCGGATGGTTCTTTCAAGGAATGCTGGAGCAGGTACGGAACGGAAGGAGGCCGATAGGCCGACTGGAGTTCCGTGCCTGCTCCAGCATTCGCGGCGGCGGCTGGTGGTTGGGGAGGTGCGTGGACTGTTACTTCAACCACACGCAGTTTCAACTGGGAGACGGACATGATTCATCTGTTGCGGAAAGTGGCGTGCCTCGTCGTTTTACTGGTGGGTCTGCCCGCCGGATCCATCGCCCGCGCAGACCTGATCCTCAACGGCAGTTTTGAATTACCTGGATTAAGTGGCACTTCGGGCTTCGGGCCAGGTCGCCAGCAGTGGTCCGCGCCCTCCGTGGACCTGACGAATTGGACCGTAGCCGGGGCGGGAGATATTTTTCTACACAAGAGCCCAGATATTGGCAACGATGCGGGCTCCTCGTTTAACTTTGCTCAGGACGGAGACTTCTATTTGGACTTGAGCGGATCGAACCTAGGAGGAGCCCATGCCACCGTTTTCCAGGATTTCGCCACCATTCCACTCACCACCTACGAATTGTCGTTCTACATCGGCGCGTCCAGTTACTCCACGCCGCCCGCCGCAACAATAAATGTGCAACTCACCGGGGCTGCGAGTTTGCTCAACACGACACTAACTCCCCTTGCCCCGTTGACGAGCATCAATTGGTCGCTCCAAACCTTTTCCTTTGTCGCAGATTCCGCGACGACGCGATTGAGTTTCTTGGACATCTCGGGGGCCGATGACAACGCGAGCTTTGTGGACACCGTTTCCGTCGTCTCCGCCGTTCCCGAACCCGCCAGCCTCACCCTGCTCGGCATTGGCGCCGCTGGCCTGCTCGGCTACAGATGGAAGCGGCGGCGAAACAACGTAACGGCTGCCACGTGAGTGAGCATGGCCGCCCCGAATGGGTTGGTGGGATCCCGCCTGGCGAGGCGCCGCCGTGGCGCAGCAGCGCGGCGCTCGCCGTCCCCCCAAGCCCACTCGTGACCCACCGGCACCAGCGCCGAACGTAGTCCCCACCGCGCCTGCCCAGCGCTCCGTATCCCGCAGGATCCGACGGGCTCCACAGTGCCGCTCACTCATAAAGCCGGGTCCCTCGTTCGTCCGCGGTGATTCTCCGGGAAAGAGTTTTTCACCCCGGAAACTTACCTGCGCGAATGCCTGACGATCCGCGAGAAGAAGTTGCCGGATCCCGGCGCGCCGGGACTCTTTAACAAGAAGAGCCTGCTGGGGGGCGCGCTGGCCGGGCAGAAGAAGTTCCAGGAAGCCGAACCGCTCCTCGTCGAAGGCTATTCCGGGATGAAGGCCCGCGAAGCGAAGATCCCACCCGCCGCCCAGCCCCGCCTGCCTGAAGCCCTCCAACGCCTGATCGACCTCTACACCGCTTGGGAGAAACCCGAACAAGCCGCCGAATGGAAACAGAAACTCGAAGAACTCACGCCGGCGAAAGGCAAGGAGGAGAACAACGAAAACAAAGACTGATCTCACGCAGAGGCGCGAAGCACTTTTTCTTTCCACTAAAACCATGGACGAAGTCGAACGATCAAGCCGAGTCACGTCCGATCTGGTATCTTGGGACGAACGTGGATTACCGAATCGAATACTCGCCTGAGGCCGAAGGACACTTGCGAGCACTCACCGCTCGGCAGCGGGCGACCGTGTTTGATCATGTCGAACAACAGCTTGCCGATCAACCGTCGCAGGAGACACGACATCGCAAACGAATGCGGCCCAATCCCCTGGCGCCTTGGGAACTTCGCTGCGGTGATCTTCGCATCTATTACGATATCGCCAATGAACCGGAGAGCTTGGTCACCGTGGTGGCCGTCGGAATCAAAGACCGCGACCGAGTTCTCATCGGTGGAGAGGAAGTGAAATTATGAAAGTCATCGAAAAGGCAGATGCCACAGCCACACTCGCCGAATATGCGGATGAGATGGAAAGCGGCGTCCTCATCGTGACAGAACAAGGTCAACCCGTTGCCGCCCTCGTTCCGATTGAAAACGTCGACCTGGAAACAGTCGGCCTGAGCACGAATCCGAAATTCATCGAATTGATCGAACGCTCACGCGCCCGTGTCCGATCCGAGGGCGGCGTTTCCAGCGAAGAGATGCGCCGGCGGTTTGAATGACCCGCACGGAGCAGAGGAAGTCGGACACTCTCAAAAAACTTTGTGAGCTTTGCGCCTCTGCGTGCAACTTGTCTTCCGACTTTTCCAAGACACAAGAGATTCATTCATGGTCGGAAAAACGGTCATTCGCTGCATTCGACCGATTCTCGCCGTCACCTGGCTGGCACTGCTGCATGTCACTGGTTCGCCCGGTGCCGACGAGGTGAGTTGGCTGGCGGACGTGCAGAAGATCCCGGCCAATCCGCCGCGCGAAGGCGTCGGGAAACTGGCTCCGTTGCTGATCGATGCAAAGGGCCAGGCGATCACGACTCGCGAAGGTTGGGAACGGCAGCGGACGAAAGTCCGCGACGAGTGGCGGAAGTTTCTCGGCCCGATGTCGGAGCCTCGGCCGGCGGTGAAGTTGGAGGTGCTCAAAACGGAGTTGCTCAACGGCGTTGAGCAGCAGCTTGTGCGATACGAAGGGGAGCCGGAGTTGTTTGTCGAGGGCTACTTGCTGAGGCCGCTCACCAACAACAACGAGACGCCTCCTCGACCGGGCATCGTCGCGTTGCATCAGACGACGGACGCCAGCATCGACGAGGTTGCGGGGGTGAGCGGGCCGGAGTCGATGCAGATCGGATTGAAGCTGGCGAAGCGCGGGTTCGTGGTCTTCTGCCCGCGCTGTTTCTTGTGGCAGAACGTCAAGGACTACAACGAGGCGGTTGCAAAGCATCGCGAACGACATCCGCAGTCGCTGGGCATGGCCAAGATGCTGTACGACGCGGTGCGCGGCGTTGATGTTTTGGTCTCGCTGCCGGAAGTGGACGCGAAGCGGATCGGCGCGGTCGGCCATTCGCTCGGCGCGAAAGAAACGCTGTACCTCGCGGCGTTCGACGAACGGATCAAAGCGGCGGTTGCCAGCGAAGGCGGGACCGTGTTTCGCTCCACGAACTGGGACGCGCCGTGGTATCTCGGCCCGGCGATCCGCGACGAGAGTTTCCCACTCAACCATCATCAACTACTGGCACTGATCGCGCCGCGTCCGTTCTTGATCGTCGGTGGCGAGACCGGTCCCGGCTCGGCCGATGGAGACCGCTCGTGGCCGCTCATCGAAGCGGCGTTGCCGGTGTGGCATCTTTACGAAAAACCGCCTCGACTGGGCTTGTTCAATCATCGCCAAGGCCACTCGATTCCACCACCCACCTTCGAGCGAACGGCCGAGTGGCTGGAGACGTACCTGCGTTGACGCGACTAATCCGCCAGCTCGGGGCCGGGAGCGGGCGGTTCAACGTCGCCCGATTTCGTCGATTTTCGCGGGCGAACGACGGTCTCTGGCTGCTGCGACGAAGCGGTTTTCACGCCGCTGGCTGTCACCGATTTCGGTTCGACCACTTGGAGCTCGGCCGGTTTTGGAGAGTCGGTGTCCGAGACAAGTGTCTCCGGCCGTGGTTCATCGGAGGATTGAGGCTTCCGAATACCGGGCTTCGGCTGAGCGGCAACTTTCGGCGCGCTGCTCTGATCGGCGGCTTCAAAAAGTTCCCAACCATGCGCAGTCGGCTTGAACTTGTACGCGGCGGACTTCAGTCCGTATTGCGCCGAGCGTTGTCCATTGCCTCGGGCGAACTCGACGAGCCAATCGCGGTCGTGAGTGAACTTTTGCGATTGGCCGGGGTTCATGGTGAAGCGCTGTCCGTTCAGCAAATACTCGACCGGCTTGTCGTTTGTCGCCGGATTGGTCAGTACGATCGGGCTACGGTCGAAAGAACGAGTTGACGGAGACGAACTCCTCGGAACGGCGACGCTCTGGTTTGTGGTCGAAGGGATGTAAGTCGGCGATGAGTTGCTCGGTGCGCCGTAGTAGTACGTCGGCGGCACGGAATAATAGCCGGGCGTCGAGTAGTAGTACGGGGACAAGCCGTAACCACCGTAGCCGTAACCGCCGTAGCCATAGTTCCCGTAGCCGTAGTTTCCGTAACCATAGCCTGGGTATCCGGAGCCGATGTACAGACGGACGCCAGACCCGTATCCGTAGCCCGGGTAGCCCCAGCCGCC
>CAYSHJ010000396.1:0-3393 GCA_964430385.1 uncultured Planctomycetaceae bacterium | reverse complement strand
CGCTGTATCCGTTCTTGCCGGCCGGGGTCATCGTGATGAGCCTGTTCGCCGCGTTGGTTTACGGCTGGTTGAATGAGCCGGTCGTGCTCTGGCTGACTTTGGCAATGTACGCGATCGGGCTGGCCTATTACATCGGTTATGCCCGCACTCGGCTTGTCAGCGCCGCTCCCGAAGAACTCGCCGTCCGCGCGTCGGCGCTCGGCGAGACCTCAGGTACTTGAGCGGACATCAGTCCGCGTAGAACTTGGTGAGTTCTTCCGAGATCAGTTCTTGATCGATCGACTCGCTGGTCAGGCGGGCGCGGACGCGCTGGTTGCCCTCGGTTTCGCCCCGCACATGAATGCGGTACAGGGCCGTCTTGCCAGGAGCGAGTTGCGGCAGGTCGTCGAAGAGGATCAAGCCGCTCTTGGACATGTGCTCGGTGGCGCTTTGAACGTTGATCAGGCGCAGACCGCTGGGTAATTCAAATGTCAGACCGACCTTCTCCGCGGCTTTGGAACCATGGTTGCTGACGCGAATTTCGTAGACCGTCTCGTGACCGATTTCGACGGGGTCATCGAGGTCTTGAATCTCCATCACCAATTCGGCGGAGCCCTCGACTTTGGTGCGCATGTTGGCCTTGGCGATGACGCCGTGTTCCGACGTCGCTTGCACGTGCTGTTCGAAGTCACCCAGTTCACTGACCTGCAATTGCAGTTTCAACTGCACGGATTGCTCGGGTTCCAGATGCCCCACGAACCAATTGACCGAGTCCTGTTTTGCGTCCAGCGTTCCGCCCTTGTCGGCTTTGATGAACTTGAAGCCTTTCGTCAGGCGATGCGACACGCGTACGTTGTTGGTAGCGGCTTGGCCATCGTTGGTGATTGTCAACGTGTACCGTGCGTCACGGCCGACGTATCGCAAGCTCGGTCCGTCAATCGCCAACTGCAACGACGGGGCGATCACGTTGACGGTCGATTCCGCGGCCTGTTTCAGTCCCGAGTCGGCGGCCGCTTCGACGGTCACCGTCTGCTTGCCGCCACCAATGGCCGTGAAAGAGAGTCGCACCGTGCGCGATTCCTGGGGGCTTAACGTACCGATGTCAATCAGCGAACGATCGCCGCGCGTGTGTTCGAGTCCGTCGGGCGTCGTCACTCGCAGGCGAACATTCTGAGCGGCTCCCGTTCCGGGGTTCGTCACCGTGATGGTCTGCACATGCGGGTCGCCGACGACGACTTCCTGAGGAGCGTCGACCGTGACCTTCAGCAGTGGCTCCGCGACTTTGAAGATGCTGGCCGCCGTTCCCGTAAAGCGGACATTGGCTGTTGTCGCCAACTCGCCGCGCTGGCTGGGAATCATTCGGATGCGAATGACTCGGTCCTCGCCAGCGGGTAGTTCGGCAAAGGACCATTCCAGGTGATCAGCGGTGTGGCGAGGTTGGGGTTCCGCTTGAGTCAACCGCACGGAGGCCGGGAAAAAGGCTTCCACGACGACTTGCCGCGCAGGGACGCGGCTCGTGTTCTTGACCAGCAAATCGCAGGCACATTCCTGGCCGACGTTGATTTCGCCGTGATTTGTCCATTCCACCGACACCGTCGGCGTGCCGGCGGTCTCGGACGGGTTCTTCACACCAGATCGTTCGGACGTCGTCGCGTCGCGGGTCGTCTGGCTGACCGACGAGGCGATCGGCTTCGCGGACTTGCCATTGATGATACTGACGCGGTTGGTTTTCTGTGGCCGATTCACCGCGGCAGTCGCGGTTGCGGGCGTCATTTGTCGCTGCTCGGTAGGAACCGATTGCACGCGAGCGTTCTCGCCAGGCTTCTGTTTGAAGTCCGCCGGCACGATTAAGTGTCCGTCGTCCAGCTCGGGCAGGTTCCGCTTAACTCGCTTCGAGGACTGCGTTGGAGATGCCTCGAAACCGGTTTGCAAAATCTCTCGGTCGGCCGATTTCTTTTTGGACGTTGTCAGGTCGTCACCGAAAAGCTCTTGTTCCAGGCGCTTCGCCACCGACTTGTTGGTCTGGATGTTGGATTCGATCGGCGTCCCTTTCTGCCGCACGTAGCGCAGCGGAGCGGTCGAAGCCGCGTCCAGGTTGATTTCCGATTCGTTCTCCGCCAGTGATTCAGTTTCCGCGTCCGCGGACTTTCCGCCACGGCTGAAGAACTCCAATCGTCCCGGACGACTGCTCTTGATCGGGGACGTGGGAGTTGTACGACGTTCCGTCATAAGCTCGCCCGCCAAGCTCACGCTCAATGCCACTCCGACGATTCCACCCACGGCAAGCAATTGCATCCCACGATTCATATCAACCTCCTTGTCTGACCGACGCTGCAACCTGCTGCGAAGTGGCCGGGAACACAATGAGTCCTGGGCCAACCGAGCTTCGGCTGCGGAACAACTTTGGTCAGATCGGCTGGAGGTCTTGGTAACTTAAGAAGACTTTTCTCAAGACGACAAGTTTGTCGTTTAGGAAAAGTTTTCCAGCCAACTTGGTTCTCGCTCGGCTTCCTGATCTGCCTAATTTCACAGAATCAACTCACCAGATTCCTCAAATCTTCATCGGGTTCGACATCGGGACGGACGTAGGCCCACGCGATGACTTCGCCGCTGTCTGCCTGCACTCGCACGGGAATGCGGCGGTACTCGTGGCCAATCGTGTTGCCCACAGGAATCTCTTCCAGTCGGTCGCAGCTTTGCAAGGCTCGCGAATACGTTGCGGGAGCCAGGTCGTAGAGTTCCCCGATCACGGCGGAGCCTGACTCGCGCGCGATCATCAGCGGCGCGACGGCAGCGAATCCTAAAAGCCGCGCCGGCCGCAGGCGGTCATACGTGCCGCTCAGGAAGTGGTGATTGCATTCACCACGACGCAGCGTGCCGAACACGAAGAGTGGCAATGGGATCAGGTCCAAGAAGTCTTTTCCGCGATGATGTGAACGGGGCCTCTCGTCGAGAGTGGCAGGGGAATCGAATGTACGAGTCCGGCGCGTCGCAGTCTATCGGATCTGCTGCATTCCCTCTTCGTGCCGCTTCAGGTCTTTCACGAGTCGTTGCAACTGGCCACGCAATTCCGTGAACCGCTTGAACGTCGCTTGGAATTCGTCGTTCGCCGTAAAGAGCAGTTGGCTGACCACTTGTTGGCTTGACTGGACGCTGCGGTTGAGTTGCGCCAAATCCACGTCCAAATCACCGCGCAGGTATTCGACAAATTTTTCGCCGGCGGTATGCATCTCGCCCATCAAGCGTCGGAGCATCTGTCGATCGCTGACTCGTTCCTCGCTGCTGAGCTTGCGAGCGTGTGAGTCGACGTTAGTTTGTTTGAGCGAGGCTTGATTGACCAGCCGGCCGAAGGGACTTAACTGAGCCTTGGCCGTGGCCAGCGCTTCTTCGGCGCGCTGCAATCCGCGCTGGGCG
>CAYSHJ010000395.1:0-4078 GCA_964430385.1 uncultured Planctomycetaceae bacterium | reverse complement strand
CGAGCGGCCGCAATCGGCGCGCGAAGTGGTCGAGGCCATCGCCGCCATCGAGCATCAGACCACGGCGACAACCGCCGCCGGAGGATGGGCACTCTTGCCCGTCATTCCGAACGCGACGGGCAAGAGTGCCCATCCTCCAAGCCCCACGCCGCCCGAATCGCCCGCGACGCCCATCCGTCCGGCGAGCCGGGTGGCGTCAGCCCCCGGATGTCAGCCGAGTCCTGCGACGTCCGAAGCCTCACGGCCTCCGGCTCGCCCGAATCTGCCGTGGTGGACGCTGGCGGCCGCCGTGCTGCTCTTGGTGCTGGGGCCGCTGGGCTACTACTTCGGTGCCACCGTCATCCGCATCGTCACGAACAAAGGCCAGATCGTGATCGAGACCGACGGGGCCGGCGTCGAGGTGGTTATCAAAGATCAGCAGGGCACGGTGTTTGACCCCATAACGAAGCGCGAGATCACGTTCAAGGCGGGCGATTACAACATCGAGGTCACCGTCACGGACTCCGGCGGCGAGCAGCGTTTCGTGACGGACTATTTCGTCCTCAAACGCAACGGCAAGAAAACCGTGGACGCGCGGTGGGAAACGGCCAAGGCCAAGCCGACCGCCGAATCGGCCGACCCCGACCGCCATGCCGCCGAGTGGGTGCTGTCGATCGGCGGCACCATCAGTATCAAGGAGAACGGCAAGGAACGGCAGACCGGGGCTGTCGGCGATCTGCCCCAGGCGGCGTTTGAACTCACGGTCGTGGAATTGCTCCAAAACCCGAAGGCGAGCGATGCGGGCTTGGCCCACTTCAAGGATTGCAAGAACCTCACGTACCTTTCTCTGCACGAAATACAAGTGAGCGATGCGGGTCTGGTCCACTTCAAGGATTGCAAGAACCTCGCATACCTGAATCTGAACGGTACCCAGGTGAGCGATGCGGGGCTGGTCCACTTCAAGGATTGCAAGAACCTCACGTCACTGCATGTGTACCACACTCAGGTGTCCGATGCGGGGATGGCCCACTTCAAGGAGTGCAAGAATCTCACCAACCTTTCTCTGGGCAATACACAGGTGAGCGATGCGGGCTTGGAACGCCTCGCCAGCTTTCCGAGGCTCGTACAAGTGTACGTCAACAACACAAAGGTCACCGAAGCCGGCGTGAAGAAGCTCTCGGCCGCGTTGCCGGGGTGCAAGATCGAATGGGACGGCGGCGTGATCGAACCGAGGACGGTGGCGTTGCTGCGCGGAGATTGGCGCATCGTCGGTGACGTCATCGAACATCCCACCAAGGACAAAAACTCCTTGCTCCTGTTCGGCAGTCCCGACTTCGGCGATGGCGATTTCACTTGCGAAGTTCTGCGGAGCGACGGTGGCAACGGTCTCGCGCTGGTGGCACGCGCCACCGACCTCGAAAACTACTACTACTTTGAAATCGGCAGCTTCAATAATCAGTGGCATAGCCTTTACGGGCCAAGGAAGCCGGAGCGAACTGGCGCCGAATCGATCAGAAAAAGGCGGAAGCAGTTCCCGCCGACCGCTGGGTCAAGATCCGCTTGAAACTTCGTGGCGACACCATCGAAGGCTACCTTGATGATCAACTGGTCGTGAGCGGCCAAGACGCCCGCCGTCTCAAAGGCTATATCGGCCTGCGCACCTGGAATGAAACCGGCAAGTATCGAAACGTGAAGCTGACCAGTCCTGACGGCAAGGTTTTGTGGCAGGGCCTGCCCGATATCGCCGTTGCCGAGCCGTCCGCCGACCCCGACCGCCGCGCGGGCGAGTGGGTGCTGTCGATCGGCGGCAAGGCCGATCCAACTCCCAGCGACTATGACAAGCTGGCCACCGGCCGATGGATGCCGGTGTTGACGGCCCGTGGTGCGACTGTCGAGCCTCGCAATGCCACCTTCATCAACGGGCTCGTCGAAATACGAGACGGTCATGCTTACGAGAAGTCGATCTTGGCTGCCGATGTTATCGTGCGGGCCAAGGTTCAGAAGCTGAGCGGGCAGAATGTCATGCTCACGCTCCGCGATGTCAAAGGGGTTTATTACTCCGCCTTCTATCACTTTGATGGGGCAGAAGGCTTTGGCGTCGGCATGCGCGGGGTGCGCTTCCACTACGGTGTGAAGCAGCATTTCGAGGCATCCGCTGGCGTGAAGGAGGGCGAATTCTTCGAACTGGCTTTCTCAGCCGTCGGCGACATGCTGACGGTCTACGCCAACGGCAAGCGTGTCGGCGAGATCCGCGATAGCGCCATCACCCAATCCGGCGGCGTGGCCATCCATACGACCAAGGGCAAGGGGGTGTTCAAGGATGTGGAGGTCATGATCCTGGACAAGCCCGCGCCTTGACTCCCAGGAGATGGCAAGGAATTCCCGAATTGCAAGACCGTTTGGGACGGCGTTGAATCGGAAATCCGTAAAAAGTGAGGTGTGGCGCAGGCTCGATCGGCCGGATTGAAGCCCACCGTGGGAGCATTCGTGGCGAAGTACGGCTGGAAGAATGACTCGGAGCGGGCTAATCTTGGATCGTCAAGTGGAGCGTGTGCATGGTGGATGCGGGTCCGGTTTCGCGAGAGTGGGTTCAGGAATTGGTACCCGACGAGGCGCGGCTTCGTTGCAGGTACAAGCGTCGCGGACAACGCATCCTGGAATACACAGTGCAACTGGAGATTCGGCAACGAAGCAATTGGCAACCGGTCGTGCGCTTCGACAACGCGCACGGCTTCTGCCATCGGGACGAAATCCACCTGGACGGAACGCAAACCAAGACACCTATGTTCGTCGGCGACGCCAACGCAACATTCACGACGGCCATCAGGGAAGTGCAAACGAATTGGGAAACTCAGCGCAATCGCTTTCTCGGGGAGATCAAGTCATGATGAGTCCGTATGATTTCGCGCGCATCCAGATGGAGCTTACCGCCGAGTTCGCCCAGTACGTCGTGGACCACCCCGAAGTGGACCGCCAGTTGCCCGAGCAGTCGTACATTTATTTCGAGGTTGTGGCTGAGCACGAGTTCAATCGCTACAGCCGCGAGTTGGCCCTACGCCAGCACAGTGAGGAGGGGCTGCCAATCGTCTGTGTCCGCATTCAAGGCCTTGCGCCGCCTCAGGGTTCACGCCTGATCGATCCCGTCATCGAAGGTGCCCCTGCGATGGCGTGAACCGCCACGCTCGATCGTGTGTGACGGCGGCGAATTGGAAAGCGGCGAAAAGTATCGTGCCGAGCAGGGAGGCTTCATTCGATTCGGCCGCGAGAGAAGCGGGCCCGATTCGATCGAGTTTTCCCCGCATGCACGGGAGAATCTGCTGCAGTTTCGCAAACGTGATCAGCAAATCATTCTCGACGTGATTGAAGTGCAACTGAGCCACCAACCCGTCACGCCGACCAAGCACCGCAAGAGGTTGGAAGAGAATCCTCTGGCACCTTGAGGGTTACGTGTGGGCAACTTTCGGGTACTCCACGACGCCGTGGAGGACGATCAAAAAGTCATCGTGGTTGCAGTGGGTGAGAAATCGCATGACGTGCTCAAGATCGGCGGCGAGGAGATTGAGTTATGAAAGTTGTTCCCGTGGAAAAAGCAGGCGTCACGGTGACGGAACTGGCCGCAATGGCTAAGAGCGGTTCGGTCATCCTCACGCGAAACGGCAAGCCCATCGCGGCCGTCAAGGATTTGTCCGGTTCGGACTGGGAAACCGTGTCTTTGGCGAACGACCCCAAGTTCATTGCACTTATTGAGCGATCCCGCGAATCGTACCGTCAACAGGGCGGGGTTCTTCTCAGTGATCTTCGAGCCGAACTCGGAGTAAAGACGAAATCCCGCACACGATCCATTCCAAGGCGAAGAAAGAAATCCCGGGGTTGATGGCACGCAAGTCACCGATGCTGGGCTCGCCGTCTTGAAGCCATACACAGGTCGCACACATCTCACCCTAGTTAACCCGGGCGTGATCGATGCGGGACTGGAATCTCTCAAAGGATCGCGGATCGTGGCCTTTCCCAGCTCAGAAAACTCAAGACCCTGACCGCGCTTGAACTGAGCGGGACGGTCGTTACTCAGGCCGGTTTGGGCGACCTGCGAAAGGCGCTG
>CAYSHJ010000394.1:0-2397 GCA_964430385.1 uncultured Planctomycetaceae bacterium | reverse complement strand
TGATCTGACCGCCACTGCCCAAAAGAACTCCGAAGTTGGTCGTGCTGCTGCCCACGCCGCCCCCGCTGCCGGTCACCGACACGTTGCCCCCGCTCGATGTGATCGTCGAACTCGTGCCAGCGACAAAGACGCCGTGGTTGTACTCCCCGGTCCCCGTCAGGTTGCCGCCCTGGCCCACGACGGTGACGGTGCCGTTGACCCCCGCCGTGATCTGACCGGCGGACTCGACCACGACGCCAACGTTGAACACGCTGCTACCTGCGCCGCCTCCGCTACCGGTCACTGAGACGTTGCCCCCGCTCGACGTGATCGTCGCACTCGCGCCAGCGACATTGATACCGAAGTTGCTCTCCCCGGTACTCGCGCCGCCGGTCCCCTGCACGGTCAGCAGACCGCTCGTCCCGCCGATGATGTCTCCGTCCCCTAGGATTCGCACACCGACCTGACCGCCACTGCTGTCATCGCCTCCCTGGCCTTGGACCGTCACCGCTCCGGTGCCAGCGGCCTGGATCAGGCCGTTGTTCACATTGATGCCAACGAAGTTGCCGCTGGTGGCCGTCGCCTGCTGGTTCGCCGACAGCGTGATCGCGCCGTTGACGCTCACGATGCTCGACCCGCTCGCCAAAGCGATATTCTGGCTCGCCGTGAGAGTGGCGGCACCAGTTCCAGAGAGGATCAGATTCGCCTCGGTGCCGACGTTGATGATGTCGGTCCCCGGTGTGGCGTCGTCATTCTGGAGATCGACGTCGAGGCTTTCACCACTCGCGAACGTGATGTCGGCGTTCAGGTTGACGGTATCGTTGCCGGTGCCGCCATTGATCGTCAGATCGACGTTGAACGCCGCATCGACGCTGGTGATTGTGACCGTGTCGTCGCCCGTGCCGGCGTTGATCGTCAGCGAGCCGGTCGGGTTGACGAAGTAGACCGATTCGCTGAGCGTGGAATCGATCATCGTCTTGCCATCGCCGGCTGTGCCGTCGGTGACAGTGATTGTCTCAGCGCCGCCGGTGAAGGTGAAGACGCGATCGACGGCGTCGAGATTGTCGGTGACCGGTTCCAGGCCGGTGTAACTGATCGTGCTGTTGCCGGAGATATCGACGCTACCGGCCGTCGCACTAGTAAGTGTGTGCGTGACCAGCGCGAAGGTCGCACCGTTCGTCAGAGTCAATGAGTCGCTCGTGGTCTGCGTCCCGCCGTCGTAAGTCACCGACTTGCCGAAATTCCCTGCCGAGAAATCGACGGTCAGCGAATCGTTGCCGGCCAGCGTGTTGACGAAGATCTGCGTGCCGGTCACGGAGCTGAATGGCACATCGATAGTGTGCATATCGCCACTGACCACCGCGCCGGCGATGCCTGTGACGCCGAGGATGCGGTTCGGGTCGCTGACGATGAACTTCTGAGCTGCGCTGGTGTCGGACTTGATGGTCAGCGTGTCGTTCTGGCCGCCGCTGGAAATGTCGGTGACGACCAGGTTGCCCGATCCGTCGAGCGTCAACTCCGTGGTGAAGTTCTGCACGGTCAGCACAACGTCGTTACCGGTCATGCTGTCCGTACCGCGGTACGAGATCAGGAAGCGGTTGCCGCCGGACACGAATACCGCATCTTCGGTGAGCTCGTTGCCCAGCATGTCCTCGAACGTGCCGCTGACGGCGTCGGTGCCGTCGTTGTTGACAATGACGAACTGGTCGCCGTTGTTCGGAATGAAGCCGACCGAGACGTCGAGCCAGGGGGCTTGCGGAAAGCCCTGCATACTGACAGTGCCGGTCACGTTCGTCTGGTCGTAGTCCGTGCCGACGGTGGTGCCGTTCAGCTCGACCGAGTAAATCGAATCGCCGGTAAGCGTCAAGTCTCCGGTGTTCAGGCGGCCGGCGCTGGTGCCCGGTGCCAGCCTGCCGTGGTTGCTCACAAAAACCGAGCCGCTGACCGTACCCGTCCCGCCCAGCGTCGTGTCAGTATTTACGCTAACCTGGTTGGCGGTCACCGTCTGGCTCGTGCCGATGTTGAACGTTCCGCCGTCCAGCAAAATTGAACCCGTGCCCGCGGTGGACGTGTTCCAGGTGAGCACATCGGCCTCGGCGAGACGCTGGGTTCCGCCGCCGGTGGTGGTACTCACGAGTGTTGTCGCCGACAGCCGCAAGCTGCTGAATTGCGCGATCCCGCCGGAGCCCGCGATCAAGACCACATCGTCGGCCGTCAAGTCAGTCCCTGTAGAGTCGGCGGTGGTGATCCCGCCGGTGCCGCTGGTGGTAAGCGTGACGTCACCGCCGGCTCCCGCGTGCAGCGAGAATGCGCCGAAGGCGATGTCATTGTTCGTGGCGGTTATCAGGTTAAGGTGTGTGCTGGCCGCGCGGGTGATGTTGTCACTGATCGTGATCGTGCCGCTGTTGGTGTCGCCGA
>CAYSHJ010000393.1:0-3877 GCA_964430385.1 uncultured Planctomycetaceae bacterium | reverse complement strand
CTTGGCCGACGCGTTTCGACAATGGCAGCAAACGGTCTTGGCGTGACTTGCCCGCGGCAATCCGGATCGTGCCCTTACGCCAGTCGATATCCTCAAGGGTCAAGCCGGCAACCTCGCTGGCGCGGAGTCCAAGGCCCACCTGACAAAGAGTCATCGCATAGTCACGACGGCCGACCGGAGTGGATCGATCGAAGGTCTCCAACAGCGAGCGGACTTGGCAATCCGTCAGGACTTTTGGCAGCGAGGCGTGCTTGTACATGCGGAATGTCGGAACTGCGAGAATCAACGCAGCCGAACAATCACCTTGGAGTTGGAGCCATCGCAGGAATCTCCGTAACGACGAGGCCGCCACGGGAACAGATGCGATGCAACCAGCGCGACCAAAGCTGGCCACGAAAGCGTGAACATGCTTGGGCAATAGACGCTCGATGTGGATCACGCCGTCGCCAAAGACGCTCTGAAGGAATTCTCGCGCAAAGCGAGTTCGAGACAATCGAGTGGCCGGTGCCAAGCCCGCGACATCCCGGAGGTAGGTGTCATACTCCGCGACAAGGCGACGGACATCACTCATCGGCTTGATCGGGAGCGTTGGCACGATCCTCTTGGCGCGAAGCATTTGCAGAAAATGCCGCACTCCGTCGCGAGTAAACGACACTCGCAATCGGCCAGAGCGACTGCGAAGAAACGCTTGACAGCGTCGTTCGTCGAGGGCACTCAGCGACAAACCTTTGGCCGCCAGCCACCGCGTGATGCGATCGGCGCGACGCACATAAGCTTGGGCCACCTTGAACGCGTGACCGCGATCGTGCAGATAGGCGGCAAATTCCTCCACCAACTGTCCGAAGGGGCCAGCGCGAAGCTCGGCGACAGAACTTGGCCGACGGAAATACTGATCGAGCATCGAAGTCTCTCCTTCCACGAGAAATGGAACAGGGAAAGACTTCAAGATTATGCGGACATGCGGTGGCCCACACGGATCATTTGCGCCCGGAAAACAAGCAGCTCCTCACGATCATGACGGATCCAACTCCGCATAATTCGGAACTCCACATAATTCTCAGCCCAACCGATCGCCCGGATGATGGCAGCCGTGACGGTCGGCGATGTTCCCGAAGAAGCGAGACACGAGAAAAAAAGTATTTCCGACCCAGCGTGCGGAAGCGGGAGAATGCTGCTCGCCGTCGCGGAGATGCACCCGCATTGGCTCTTCGTTGGGCAAGACGTTGATTTGCGATGCGTCCGAATGTGCGCGATCAATCTCGCCTTGCGAAACCTCTACGGCTACGTGATCCAAGGCAACTCGCTCGCCAATGAACGACGGCTCGTTTATCGCACAGGATTTGACCTCGTTGGTGTCATCAGCGAAATTTGTTTGCAGGACTGTCCGCCGAAGGTTCAAGAGATTGCCACTCAAGCTCCCGAAGATGCACAACCACCGTCCGAAAGTTCTCCGACTCAGTCTGAGGCACCAGTGCTTCCGAAAAAACAACTTGGCTTGTTCTGACAACTACCGATCGAGGATACGCACGAGTCGCTTGTATTCCTTATTGAACCAAGGCCGGCCGTGTTCTGTTCGCAATTTGTTGACAACTAGATGGTGACATCGGCCAAGGCGTCGCCCGCTACCGCAAGGGCACGGAAGTTTGTTCGCGTGGCGCTTCTGCAACGAGGCGAGACGGATGAACTCTTGAGCGTTCTGAGGCGACTTCGATCCGAATAGCTCCGCGAGATATTCCAGAATGCCTTGATCACCGTGAGCGAGTTCACCGAAGGGCATGGTTCCGTACTTTTCTGAGTACGAAAATCCGAACAAGTACGGAATCACCAGTTGTTCAACGAAAGTCACAAGCGTTGGCGATTGTGTCAGTGTCAAACGTAGTGCGGTGGGTGCGCCCAGGCAGACCAGATTCCCTTCCAGTTTGTGAAAGGAAAGCGGAATCCTTCCGCGACATTCTCTTGCCGTTGGGATTACCGGCGGGAAATCAGCCGGTACGCAGATTTCTATCTCAAACTTGTCGTCGATTTGCTCGCCGTTTGGCCCGACTCCCCGGAAGCCAAGCTCGCCCGACAGAACTAGCTCTGTCCCTGCTGCGGGCATAATTCGCAGGCCCGGATACCGCACCAAGAGTTCGTCAACCTGCCATCGCCGATACCGTTCGCGGATCGTATCAACCATTGCGGCCCCAGGGTTTTTGTGCGGACGGGAAAGTCAGAATCGGTGACGTTGCCGCTGGTGCCACGATACGAATCGAACTTGGACGGCCGAACTGCCGCACTTCATCATCGGTGAGATCAACGTAGAGCAGGCTGCGAATCTCACTCTTGAGAGTTTCTCGCTCAAGCAATGCCGGCAATCGAGTCAGATCGGCCTTGATGGCGGTGTGCCAATCCCAAAACGACTTCTCAAGGCGAGCGTCGATCCGCCATTTGTCGGCATAGTCTTCCGCTGGGTCTGCCGGATTCGGAATACGCGGTGCGACTGGTCGAACAAAATCGGGCATCCGATCAACGATGTTTTTGATCGCCGCAGCAAGATCAGCCTCGCCGTTGTACGCCTGCGCGGCGAGGTTCGTGATTATCATGGAAATCGGAGCGAGGTCCGGGTTCTTTCGGAACATCACGTCACGGTGTCGCTTGAGAATCTGGATGCTCCGCTGCAACGTCGTTTTCCATTCGTAGGGCGGAACATCCTCAACTGCCGCACGAACTTGCCCATTGACGACTGAGCGTTGTCGGCCGAGGGCGGCACGTTGTTCAAAGTATGCGGCGAATCCACGCGGGTTGCTGCTAGGCCACAACGACGTGATTTCCCGATACTGCGGATGTCGTTTGTCTGTGATGGCGACCGCCCTACGGGCCAACTCCATTGGAACGCCGCTCTCCACGATTCGTCGAATGACGAATTCGTCCTCTGGCACACACGGCAACGTGTCGAGATGGAATGAAACCTCGTCGGCATATTGGAGCCGCCAACAACGATTGTGTTCCGTCACTGGTGCGACGATCCCATTGGCTTTCGCATAGGCCCGGATTTCTTGGCCGTAGAGTTCTTTCAGTTGCTCTTGCGTCAGTACCGATTTCCGCAGCAATTTGAGCAAGCACACATTGTCGAGATCATATTCATCGCGTTCGTTGATCGGCCGATTGACCGTCCCGAATCGGAACGAACCTTGAGGACGGACATCGGGATCAAGGTCGGCAACCTTCGATCCATCGCGATGCAGCCATTCTCCAAGTGAGCGATGGCGAGCCGCTGCTTTCTCGTAAAACGACTTTGGAACATCCAGATGTTCCACGATGATTGCCAGAAGCTTTGTCAGGTCTGCGTTCATGGTTACTCCTTCAAGAAATGGATAGAGCAGAGATAAACCCACCGAGGGCATTCACTTGGTCGTAAAGTTTCCACGGCATATCGGCTTTCGGCATTCGGGTTTGTCCGAGTGCCACGGCGACCGTGACCGGCACCGCCGGGAAGACATGAAGCGGCATTGTTTGGCCGTGAGCCGTCTTGATCCGGTCCAACAGCGGACGAACGAGCGTCTTGAACTGAGAAATCTGCGTTTGCGATTTGATAATGTCGTTGTGCGGAGACGCAGCTTTAACGGTCCAGATTGAGGCATCCGGTCCAAGCACATCGAAGACGCGATCCGACGTGATTGTCGCACTCACGGAGAGTACGAGTGCAGGCGGGCCGGACGTATCCGTCGGCGTTTGAATCTCAAACGGTTGCGTATCGGCCGTCGCTGGCCACTCCCACGTCGAGGGTTCGCGATGTCTTTGAAATACCGTCGCGGGGATGATGTCGCAGAGCAATGTGCCGAGTTGAATCAGCAGAGGTTGCGGTGCGAGAGCGAACACTGACAGGTGCGAAATCTCG
>CAYSHJ010000392.1:0-3353 GCA_964430385.1 uncultured Planctomycetaceae bacterium | reverse complement strand
GATGTCGAGCATCATCTCGTAGGGGAACTCCAGTTCGTGGTACACGTCGACCATGATGGCCAGGTCGACGGACGCCGGCTTGAGGCCCGTGGACTTGATGGCTCCTTTGACCGGCTCGCAATTCGTGATCTCCAGCTTTTTCAAGTTATCGCGCAGGCGGTCGAGCATTTCTTGCTGCACGTCGACGGCCAGCACTCTGCCACCGGGGAGAATCTTTTCGGCCATCAACACGCTGATCACACCGCTGCCAGCACCGATGTCGGCGACGACCATGCCGGGCTTCAGGTCCAATGACTTGATCAGCAGCGAGAGCTTTTCTTCTTTCTCGCGAACCGCTCGTTCGAGCCATTCGGCTCCCTGCCCGCCTGGGCCGAAGCCCATCACGTGAGCGATCTCACGTTCGAGATAAAATTTGCCGATGCCATTCGGGTCGTGATCTTCGCGGAGTTCGTATCGCCCGTTCGAGGTCGGATCTTCGACAGGCTTCGGCTCGTCACTTCTGGCCAGAATCGGCAGCAAACCCGCAAGGACGAGCAGTCCCATCACGCGCAGAGAAATACATCGCCACGGGTACATCGGCAGGCTCCGGTACTTCAAGGGAACGAACTTTTTCCTAACGCGGGCTTCGCCCGCAACCTTGCTCCCTCTCCCCCGCATCGGGGGAGAGGGCCGGGGTGAGGGGGATTCGTGGGCCGGTGGAGCGTTCAGCCCCCTCACCCTAACCCTCTCCCCCGCGGCGGGGGAGAGGGAACCAATTGCGCGCACGGCGCGCATAATTGACAACCGAAGATTCTAAAACATACATCTGGCCTGCCCCACAAAATAGCCATCTCACTCCGCAAGATGTAGCCCCAATCGCGCGGCGGCCATCGGTTGACGAACCGGCAGCGACCGACGATTGTGTCGCTCGGTCACCAACGACGAAATTCCAGAACAAATCGCCGTGGGTGGTTGAAGGACGTGGCTGATGAGTCTGATCTGGCGAATCGTGCTTTCGCAAACCTGGTTGCCGCCGAAGGTGCGTGTGCAGGCGGCGAATGCTCTCGGTTCGGCCAGCGGAGCCGGTGTCGTGCTGGCGTTGGTGAAAGCACGAGCGTGTGGTGTTCCGAAAATCGTGGAAGCGGCCACCGCGTCGCTGCGAACGGTCGGCACATCGGCCGTCGCACCGTTGCTGGCTCGGCTGAGGAGCGCTGTGCCGACGGAGCGGGCCGGCGCGGCGGAGGCACTAGGGCTGCTCGGCAAGGATGCGCGGTCGGCGGTTTCGGAGCTAATGGCTCGATTGAACGATCCGCAAGTGAGCGTGAAGCTGCGAGTCGCCGAGGCTCTCGGCCGGATCGGCCCCGGCGCGGTCGAGGCGATTCCTGAACTCACCAACTGGCTGAAAGATGTCGAGCCACGCGTCGTCGAAGTCGCGGCGCGAGCTCTTGGCGGCATCGGCCAGTTGGCGCGCGACGCCTTGCCGGCCATCGTCGAACAGGCCGTCCATCGCGACCAAGGAGTTCGCGACGCCGTCGCCGAGGCACTTCATAGGATCGGCTCGCTGTCGCGAATTTTCGTGCCGAGGCTGGTCGCTCAATTAAATCATTTTGAGAGTGACATTCGTGAATCGATCGCGCTGATGCTGGGCGCGATTGGTTCCGACGCGAAGGTTGCCGTGCCCGCGTTGGGGGCGCAGTTGGAAGACATCGACCGCGCGGTCCGAACGGCCTGTGCCAAAGCCCTTGGCCAAATCGGTCCGAATGCCGCCGCGGCCGTGCCCCAGTTGATCGAACTCTTCAATGACAAAGACTGGGGTGTGCGCGAAGCAACCGCACGCGCGCTGGGTCGCATCGGTCCGGCCAGTGCCGCCGCCCTGCCGGCACTGATCAAGCAACTGCAAGACGACCGAGGCAGCGTGCGGCTCGCCGCGCTCGAAGCCCTCACTGCGATTGGCCCCGCCGCAGAGTGTGCCCGCGAAGCCATTGAAGCGCGCGCGGCGGACAAGTATCCCGCCGTCCGTGCCGCCGCACAGTCGGCGCTCGAGGCGATCGGCTCGTCATCGTAGCTGAATTCGCCAGAATTCAGTGAGCCAGTGGACGACCGTCTGAATTCTTTGCGAATTCAGCTACCAGCCAGGCGCCTGTGCCGCGGAGTGCCACACGCCACGCAGCATGATCGCCGCGACGGAGCCGGGGAACGTGACATCCTCAAACGGTGACCAACCGCATTTCGTGAACAGCTCATCCCGGCGAATTGTGTGCGGACTTGAAAGGTTGAGTACCGTGAGCGACGCCGTGTAGCCCGGCTCGATCCGCCCGAAGCGCAGCGGCGCCGAATACGGATTCACAAACTCGCCCGGTCTTACCGAGCAAAACGTGGCGACGTGTTCGGGCGTGAAACCTTGTTGCAGGATCAGCCAGGTCACGAACGCGCCGTAGGTGTCGAGGTGCGGTTGGCCGGAAACGCCACGGGCTTTTTCCGCGAGCGTGTGCGGCGCGTGATCGGTCGCGAGGTAATCGAGCGTTCCGTCGCGAAGCGCGGCCAACATGGCGACTCGGTCGGCCGGACCTCGCAACGGTGGGTTCATCTGCATCAGGCCGCGATTGGCCTGGGTGATGTCGGACTCGTCGAAGTACAGGTGATGCGGCGTGACCTCGGCCGTGACCTTCAGGCCGCGAGACTTCGCCGCTCGAATCAGCGGCAAGCCGGCTTCGACCGAGTAATGGCAAAGCTTTCCGGACAGGTCGTACTTCTCGATCATCTGCAACGCGAACGAGGTCGCCGAGACTTCGCACTCCGGCGGCCGACGCTGTTCGTGCGTCGAAGCTTGCTGGTGTTGTTGGAGCAGTTCGGGATCTTCGCAATGAAAACTGACGGCACAGCCGTGATACGCCGCCAATGTCTCATCGAGTTGCCGCAGCGATTGGAAATACAATTCGCCGACGCTGGGCCCCATGTAGACCTTGTAAGGCACGACCTTTGAGAGCGGATGCGTTCCCGGCCCAATGCCTGCGTACAGAGTGACGTGAATCGGCACGCGACGGCTTTCGAGCACTCGTCCCTTCGCCGCATACGACTCATCGTCGATCGGGGGCACGTGATTGTTGGGCATGTCGGCGACATGCACGACGCCGCCGTTGACGGCCGCTCGCGCCGCCGTCGAAAAGTCTTCCTTGTGGCATTCGCGGCCGCTGACGTCGTCGCGCGCGTGAATATGGATGTCGCCGAAACCGGCGAAGATCAGGCAATCGTCGCTGAATCGCCGATCCGCTTTGCCCAAATGCGGTCCCACTTCGATAATATGGTCACGCTCGATCCGCACTTGGGCCGAGACGACTCGCTCGGGACTGACGACGCGTCCTTCAATCAGCATG
>CAYSHJ010000391.1:0-6110 GCA_964430385.1 uncultured Planctomycetaceae bacterium | reverse complement strand
CTGCAAACGGTGTCGATTCGCAGCGGATTGCTCCGGTGCGACGCACCAAACATCTATTGAGGGTTCGGCCGAAATGGTCGCGGAGAGATCATCCGGCGACCAAGGCGGCTGGACGTCATCGTCCTCCGCGTACTGGGTGCCGCCGTTGCATCAACTCGTGCGTATTTCGGGATTCGCAAAAAACCACCGTTTGATAACCGATGGACTCGTCCGAGATTCTCATCCGTTTTTCGACGCACGAATTGCGTGCCGAGAACTCCATACGTTTCTTGGGAATCTCGCTCGATTGGATGATGGCCGTTGAAATGGGTTCAAAGGCAGCGCATCAATGCAACGTTTTCTGAGACTGGTTGGAATGGCCGCACGCCCCCAATTGGTGCTAGGCCGCACGCGAGATATCATTCGGCGGACTGGACGGGAAACAGACAATGACGTCACGTGATTGACCGGGTCTTCGACGGATCGGTTCGCAAGATGGTGCTTCATGCTTTGGAAGCACGCGACATTGATGACGCAGAAATGGCCGAGATCGATCGTCTGCTCGCCCAACGGGAGAAACTCAAGTGACTAGAACCCTGAGAGCACTCGCAGAACTTCCCCTCGTGGAACGCCTGGGCTTGATGCTGATTCAATTCGTGTGGCTGATCTCGGCAGCCTTGGGTCTGACCGTCATCTGGGGCTTGTTCGCATCGACCGGGTTGAGCGCTCAATTGCCGGATCAGCCCCCTGCCGAGATCACACCGATCAAGGAACTTGCAGAGCGGCTGGGGGCGACCCTTCCGGGGTGGAGTCTTCACGAACAGGACGAACAGACGAGAGTGGCCGTCGCGGGACATCGCGGGTTTCGTCTGGTCCTGAGACGGACGTGGAAAGAGTTCACGAATATCAACCAGTCACAAGTGGCGGTGCCCCAGTCGGAGGAATCGGCCGGGCCGTTCGAATTGCGGCATGAGGACTGGGAATTCGTGCTGATTCCAATTCGACCCAAGGCAGCGTCGGAAGCGATCAAATCGAGAATCAAGTGGCGCAAGAGCGCGTCGCCCTATTACACACGCGATCTCTGCTTGGGACAGGGATTCGGATACGTGTGGTTCACGCACGGTACGCTGTTCGGGCAGGAGTTCCTTCGCGACAGACTGAAACTGGAGGGTGGCGACGATCGTCTTCAACTGGCGATGGACGGACTCCAGGTGCAGGATGTTGGAACGAACACGGGCAATTCCTGCCTGTACATCCCGGCGAAGTTCGGCGACCGGGCATTGCCCTACATTGAAAAGACGATCGAGCAGGTGCGCGAAGGCGATGATTTATGGCGCGTCGTGGGCAGCCTCGCTTTCATACGAACCGATCGATCGACCGAATTGCTCCTGAAACTGTTTGATTCCGGGAACGAGGAACTCCGTCGGTCCGCGCAATATGCGTTGATTCACAAGCCGTACCGCGAAGCAGCGAAACGCGCCTACTTGGATATGCTGAAACGGCAGAGTTCTCTGGAGTCGGCATGCCTGGCGTGCGTTGAATTCCAGTGGAAGGACGCTGTGCCGATCCTCCGCGACGTGATCGCCAGCCCGCATGAACTGGCCGGCCTTCGATTGGCGATTCCCGCCCGCCGCGCGCTGGAGGGCCTGCCAATCTCTCAGGAGTTGCTGGACGCGGAGCGGACTCTCCATGCTTTGATGCGTCCTGACCGCGATCCGGAGCTCCAACTGAAGATCGACTCTGCGCGACGTCACCTGATACAAACAGACGACTCGGAAGGGGCGAATCTCGCCGCATTGTCGCTCGCGATCATGACCAGCAAAGGTAACACCATGCCAGTCAACGAGGCCGGCCTCGAAATCTTAAAGTCGCGTCCGCGACAATCCACGGTTGTGTTTCTCAAATCGCTCGCCGCAGGCGTTCACGAGAAGGATCGGCCGCAAGTTGAGAAACTGTTGAGCGCGGTCGAGAACGTTCCGGCGCCAGGCGAAGAGTGACATCCCGGTCTGAGCCTGTCGAGACGCAAAGCGCGGGCGAGCCGCCAGGCCGTAAGTCCCCTGGCGGACACGCGCAAACGTCCGGCGACCGATCTTCGGCCGGTCAAAATGCCCCGGCGACATTGATGAGGGACGACTCCGGCAGGGCCTGCCGCAGTTTCCTAACGGCCCTTTGATAACTAATGGACTCGTCCCAGATACTCATCCGTTATTCGACGCACGATTTCCGTGCCGAGAACTCCATACGTTTCCTGAGAATCGCGCTCGATTGGATGATGGCAGTTGAAACGGCTTCAAATGCAGCGCATCAAAGCAACGATTTCTGAGACTGGTTGACACGGTGCGGGTGACCCACGCGGTCCACGCCAGCGAGCCTTCGGGCATGGCGATAATCACTTGGGACAGCCTCCCCCAGCCTCGAATTGTCGGAAAAGACAAAGATTGCCACAATTCGCAAATTGTGAGCGGGGGTTCCCATGCTGTCCGTCGTCAATCGCGGGCAAGTTACCTTGAACGTTCGGCCACAAAACTGTCTCGTGGTAGATGGGGTGAGGGGTGGTGCCGCGATTGCTAATCCTCCAGGCCTTCGTCTCCGCGGGGCTGCTCCTCGCGGGCATGATCCTGTTCAACACCCCTGGCCTGAGCACGGCCGCGGTGGGACTGCTCGTGGCCTCTGGGCTGAGCTTGCTCTCCGCCTTCGTGATCGCCATACGCGCGGAGCGGTTAGCGCGCTGGAAGTCCATCGCATGGGGCGTCGCCATCACCCTCTGCCTGGTGCTCACGTACTCCTACCTGGGATGGTGGAACTACTCCCACCGTCCGAAGCCGGACACCGTGGGCTTCGTCGAGTTCGACGGGCGGGCCGTGTTCGCCCGCTTCGACCTGCCGGAAGGCTGGCGGGTCACCTACAACATCCGGGGCGCCCCCCACTCCAACCAGGGCCGGATCAAGGACGAACAGGGCCACGTCAGGTTGACGGCCTACATGGGGCTTATGGAGCCGGGACCCCACGCGTCGGACCTCGATGCGTACGCTCGGTGGAAGACGGAAGGCTTGAGGAAGGCCGGGCTCGATCCGGACGGGATGGAGTACCGCGAAACCCCTCGCGGCCGATGCTGGGTGTACTGGCGCAAGGCGGCCAAAGGCGACCCCGTTTTCGGCAAGCAACCCGGCCTGTACGTGCAGTATGCGGAGCGCCGCGGAAGCACGGTGCTCATCTTTGACTTCGACATGCCGGCGGCACAGGATGCCGAGTTGCTCCCCCTGACCTGGCAATTCGTCAGGACAGCGGAGGTCCACGGCCCCGGCGCACCCGCGGAGATTGTCCGGCCGAACCAATTGAGGATTAGATCCCGCGCAGCCGGGATCTCATCCTGTGTTCAAGAAGCCCGTCTGAGAGTCTGCCGTCGTGCCGATCCTAGGGGAATGCATTGCGTGGAGCGATCAGCGACTTACGGCGACAATCGCGATGGCGACCGATGGCGGGCGGCGAGCTGGTTGAAGATGCGGTCGCGGTCATCGAGTGTGAGGCTTGGCAACAGCGCCGACTCGCGGTGTTAGAGCGGTTTTTCGCACGTGGCGCACAAGATGAACCGGCTCGCGATTTGGCGAGTTTCAAAATGGGTCGCCATTGGTCGAGAGTGCGCATGTGGATTTAGCTCGTGTCGAGGAACGTCGTGCCGTGCATGACGGCGACGATCCGCAGCGGGCCGCGTACGAGGTGTCACCGTTGCATCAACTCATCCGTATTCTAGGATTCGCAAAAAACCACCGATTTCTGGGAGCGAAAGCCGGAGCTTGATGCCGCCCGGAGCGCGCGTCGGTCACATCGACCGACGCAGTTTGTTGAGCAGTTTCCGCAGGTCGCCCAACCTGCCGCCAGCACAATTGAGAAAGTTCAAACGCCGTCCAGTCACGCCACCTTACGTTCAAACGACTGCAACAGACCGCCGACATACGACCGGACTTCGATCTTGTCTCGCGTCAAACTGACAACCTCGTCTGGCGGCTTAGCGATCGGTGGGAGATGACTTCGTTCCATGTGACTTCGCCGGGTGTTGTAGTAGTCCACCCTCCCTCGCACTGCCGTTCCCGACGTCGTTTGCCGATGCTGCACCCTTCGGGCATTCTTGGGGTATGTCCTACGCGCTTTCGTTCGCCCCTTCATTTTTCCGCGATGAATTCGAGGTTCATCCATTTCCGTGGGGGAGGCCAGAATCCGTTGAACAAGCCCTCATTCAAGTCTCTTCCGAAACGTGGGAGCAAATCGCTCACCGCGTTTTCCATTGCGATCCAATCCTGCTCGAAATCGAACCCGTCATCCGCAAGGTCGAAGAGACGAATACCTGCCTCAATCTCGATTCCCCGGTGGAGGTCTGCATTGACCCCGATGGTGAATTCACGGTTCTCGTTTACGACCAACGAATCCAAAAGTGATACCCTACGTGATACCCTATCCTTTGCGTTCGATGCGAAAATGCGTAAAATTTGGAGTTCGTCACGTTACTTCGGAATGCTTGCGAGTTTCGGAAGCATCGATCAGACAGTGACTTCTGAGTTTTGCCCCCGTAGCTCAATTGGATAGAGCGTCGGCCTCCGAAGCCGAAGGTTGGAGGTTCGAATCCTCCCGGGGGTACTGCACGAAACCACGAGAAAACGCTGTTTTTCTCGTGGTTTTTTGCATTCCGGGAGAATCGTCGATAGTGCTCATTGCGACAGGTGATAACGGTTGCGAACGGCTGATTTCGGCAGGAGCGTTGCAACTTTTTGTGCAACTTAAATTCGAGCCGATGCCAGTCGTATCGGTTGTTCCAGTCGCTCGGCACTGGTTGGCGTCGGACGTGGCGATGGTCGGGAGTGCCGACAGCCCAGCGGTCATGTCGATCAGCCCAAGATGGCTGTAACGGTCCATCGTCAACGTGATGCTCGAATGCCGCGCGAGTTGCTGAGCCACCTTCGGATGAACTCCCCCGGTGACAAGGTGGCTGATGAATGAGTGCCGCAACGAATGGAAGTCGGCAATGCCGGCGTCCGTGACGTAAGCAATGTCGGCCGTGTCCAAGTCGCGACGGATCATCTTGAATGCCCGCGTCGCCCACGTTCCTGGAAACAGACGCTCTGGCTTCGCGTCTGCCGCACGATTCAACGACAAGACGACTCGTTGCTCGTCTGACACTCGGTCGCGTTCTGAGAACCACTGACGCAGCCGTGTGGCCAAGTCAGGGTGAAGCGGCAGAACATCTTCGCGGCGATGTTTCGAGCAAGCGGCTTGGACCGTCACGGTTGGCGGGTCGGCGTTCAGGTCGAACGATGCCGTCGTAAGGCTCGCCAGTTCGGACGCTCGGAGCCCGGTCATCGCCGCAACGCGGTACAGCATCGCCCGCGTTGCGCCGTCGAGTTCTCGAAACGTCACGCCGGTCTTCTCCGCCGCTTGAATGAGCCAAGCCAGTTCGTCAGTCGAAAGTGCCCGGCGTTCGTGGCGGACATCGACACGGTCGTTGAGCTTCGCCAAGTGAGTCAGCGGGTTCGACGGCAACCGCCGATCTTTCACGAGCCAGTTCGCGAAACTCTTGATGCCCGACAGGTAGCCGTTGCTGGTGGCAGTCCCCAGCCCGCCTTGCCGACGCTCCCGCAAGTAATTGGCCACGGCGGACGGTGACAGGTCCGCCAGCTTTTTGAATCCGCAAGCGTCGATGATCTTTCGACAACGTGCCGTCGCTTGTCCCGCTTGCTTCTCGGTCGCTTGCTTGGCCAACAGCGCGGCCTCAAAATCGGCAAGATGCTCGGCGAGCGGTCGCTTGCGATGATCTTCAAACGGGTCAATGTCGCCTCGCGCCTCGCGCTTCGCTCTTTGCTTCATCGCGGCCAACATTTCTTCGGCAGCCTCTTCATCGTCGCACAACGAGACGGGACGAACTTCGCCGTTCGCATCCGCGCAGCGCCCCCAATACGTTTTCGACTTTTCGCGAACTCGCCGCGCTCCCGGCGTCCCTTTGCTCTGCAAACGTTGAAAGTTTTGTTTTCGTGAGAAGATTTTAGGCGGCGATTTGTTGTAAAGCCTTTGTACTGGCGGATCTGGCAATTGGGAAGGTCGGCAGGATTCGGCGACCGTTGGCGGTCAGTTGATAGCGATGG
>CAYSHJ010000390.1:0-2247 GCA_964430385.1 uncultured Planctomycetaceae bacterium | reverse complement strand
GGTCGAGCACCTTGCGCAGTATCGCGGCGGCATCTGCTTCTGCGTTGACCTCGACCCGCGCTGGGTCGTGAAGCTGTTGAAGAAGGGTGACGTCACCGGAGTGAAAGCTTACGCCGAACACGTCATCGATCAGGCCATCACGATTCTCTCGGCCGGCCACGACATCAAGTGCGCGTTCGCGACGCCGAAGTTGCTCGAAGCGCTGGCCCTCAAATTGATGGACCAGGGATCGAGCATCGAGGAATCCGGCATTCAGGGCATCTTTGCCGGCGGCACCGAGTTCACTCCGCAGTGGTATCGCTTCTGCCGCGAGGAACTGCTCGGCCCGAACGTCTACATCACGCCGACCTACGGCAACACGCTGATGGGACTCGCCTGTGGCAAGCCGTTCGACCCGGCCGACAACTACAAGATCACCTACTTCGCCCCGCAACCGCGAGCAGTCATCGAGGTCGTGGACTTCCAGGACGACAACCAGGTCGTCCCCTACGGCGGCACCGGCCGAGTGAAGCTCTACACAATGACCAAAGAACTCTTCGTCCCAGGCTTCCTGGAACGCGACGAAGGCGAACGCGAAAAGCCGCACGACAAATACCCCTGGGACGGCATCAGCGGCACACGCCCGTTCCATGAATTCGCCGCGACAACGACCGTTGGGGTGTATTGAGCGATGCCAATCAAACAACTTTTGCTGGCGTGCTACGCTGAACCATTTCAGCCGTTTGCCATTTATTTGGCCGATGGACGGCTGCTGCGCGTACCACATCCGGAGTTCCTGCATTTCATGTCGTCCAACCGTTTGGTCACGGTTTATAGTCCCATCGGGTCGCTCGACATTGTTAACCTTCAGCTTGTGACCAGCTTACAAATTGAGGGCCTCTAAGCGACGACCAAGCGTCTTGAGCCGCGAGGTTCTGTCGAGCCATTGAGGAGTCACACGATGACCGTCGAAGAAATTCGCAATGCCTATTACACGAAGCCGTTTCAACCCTTTGTTGTGCGACTGGCGGACGGACGGAAATACCGCGTCCGTGAACGGCACAACCTGGGTATCTCGCCCACCGGCAAAACGATCGGAATCGCTACGGCGACCGATGAATTCGTCAACATCTTCCTCTCCGACATCGCCGCCCTTGAGTTCAAGAAGCAAAAGAAGCAAAAGCGAACTGCGTGAGGGACTGCGCGATGCCAGCGACTGACGAGCCGTTTGGAAGTCAGGTGTATCAAGAATTGCGGAGACAGTCTGGATTCGACGTCATGACGCAGGTGTGGGATTACGCCGCAATTCAGAAGTTGAAGCAAGCCGACCGCGAACAAGTGCTTAAGCTGCTCGCGAATTTTGGCTGCCCACTCGTCTCCGACTCACCGTTGGATGCATCAGTCGTGGCCCAACTGTTGGCTAACGAAGTTCGGCGTCGGCGCGAACAACTGCAAACAGCCGGCATGACGGTCCTTGGAGTCGATGGACTACTTCAACTTCTGGGACAACTACTTGTTTCCTGTTGAAAGCCTTGTTTTAGAAAGAACGAAAATGCTCGAAATTCCCGTGATCCGCTGGGGCCAGCCCTATGAGTCGATGGAAAAGGACAAGGTCGTCCATTTTGAAACCGGCGAAGCGCTCGCGACGGTGAATAACGCCAACGGCGGGCTCATCAAGATGGATATGCGGAAGCAAGGCAAGGCCCGCGACATCCTTCGCCAGTTCACCGTCGAGCAGCTTTGTGAGATGTGCGTGAAGGCCGCGGACCTGTACTTGAATGCGACGCTGCCGCTCGGCAACGGCACTCAGAATCCAGCCGAGTTTTGCCGCATGCAATCGGCCACGACCGGGCTGCCGGAGCACATGTGCGCGGCAAATATGAAGAAGAACGCTTACGTGCTCCGCAACATGCGGCACACGTTGGAGGCCCTGACTCGCGGACTGCCGTTCGAGATTCTGACCAAAGGCTACGGCATGGAGAGCCGCGGGGTGACGGTCAGCTATCAAGCTCAGACGAGTGTGCTGGGGATGGTGCTGCCTTCGAACTCGCCGGGCGTGCATACGCTGTGGATGCCGGTCATTCCGTTGCAGTTTGGACTCGTCTTAAAACCTGGTCCGCAAGAGCCGTGGACGCCGTACCGCATGTATGAGGCGTTCGCTCAAGCCGGCGTGCCGCGAGAAGTGTTTTGTGTCTATCCCGGCGGTCCCGAATGTGGTGCCGCCGTTCTGGAGACCTGCAACCGCGCGATGATCTTCGGCGGCACGCC
>CAYSHJ010000389.1:0-5419 GCA_964430385.1 uncultured Planctomycetaceae bacterium | reverse complement strand
AATCGTGCGACTGACAGACGTTGAACGAGTGATCTGCGATTTGTTCCGCATCATCCCGGATGAACTGCGATCCGCAAGCCGTGCTCGCAACGTCAGTCAACCGCGGATGCTGGCGATGTTCTTGGCTCGCAAGCTGACGCAAGCCGCCTACAGCGAAATCGGGGAATTCTTCGGAGGCCGCAATCACAGCACGGTTATCTCGGCCGAGAAGCAGGTGCGGTCCTGGCTGTTCGATGAGACCAAGCTCACGGTCGCCTCGCGCGAATGGACGGTCGGCGAACTGGTCACGACGCTCGAACAACAGTTGCTCGCAAGCTAGTCAGCCTCCGACATACTTCGCGTAGATCGCTTTGCCAGCGGAAATCTCTTCGGTTCCGCGCACAATCGCTCGGCCATCACGGAACACGGTCAGCTCGAACTTTGAAGCGTCCAGGGACAGCCGCGCGAGGTAGGGATTGCGAGTGATCGTCCCGTGTCCGTGCCATTTCGCCACCAACTCGTCCAACGACAGATTCGTCGGCTGCGATGGCAGCACTTGCACGGAGTTCCGCCCGCACAGCACGCTTGATCGCGAGCCGCGATCGCCCGAAAGCCACAAGCGCTCCCCGCCATGACACGCCGGACAATCGCCGCGAGCACGGAGTTCAGACACATCCAAAGTTCGAAACGTGTGATCCCAGAGATCGATCACGGTCAACACACGCGGCACTTGATCCAGGTGGCCAGTCAAGATCTTCAGCGCCAAGATGGCCTGCCAGGAGGCGATGACCGAAACCGTCGGTCCGAGAATCCCGGCGGTTTCGCAGGTCTCGGTCGTTCCCGGCTCCGGCGGTGATTCGATGACGCATCGCAGACAAGCCGTCTGTCCCGGCAGCACGGCCATCACTTGCCCGTGACTGCCGATGCACCCGCCATAAACCCACGGGATGCCCGTCTCCAGCGAGAGGTCGTTGATCAAGAATCGCGTCTCGAAGTTGTCGGTGCCATCGAGGATCAGATTCACGCCGCTCGCCAACTGCCGGATGTTTCGCTGATCCACGTCCGCGACCACCGGCTCCAAGACGACTCCGCTATTGATCCGCTTCAGCTTCGCGACGGCCGCGATCGCTTTCGGCATCTGCGACGCGACGTCGTCCTCGTCGAACAGCACTTGCCGTTGCAAGTTGGTCGTCTCGACAAAGTCCCGGTCCACGATCCGCAGATGCCCGACGCCGGCTCGCGTCAGCGTTTCGGCCAACACCGATCCGAGTGCCCCGCAGCCAACCAGCAATACACAACTGTCCAGCAACCGGCGTTGACCGCTTTCTCCCAGAGGAGCGAACCGCGTCTGTCGGCTGTATCGTTCGAGCGAATCGGTCATCAGTGCATCGCCGTTGAGTTCGAATGAGACACTCGCCCAACGCGCCCTCGCGGGAAGAATCGAGACGTTGGCGAGCGGGGCGGCGTCAGTCCCCCGGTGCTGTCGCGGAACCGGCCGGCTGACGCCACGCCGCTCGCCTCAAATGTCTCTCGGACGGTCGTGTCGAGTTCGTTTTGAAGTCGCAATGCTACGCCCTTTCGTCGCGCGGCAGTATAAAGCTGTCAGACTCGACTCCCAACTCACGATCTTGGTGCGATGCGGCATGCGACAGACCGTCGGCTGGCTGATGCAATTGGCAGCGCTCACTTTTCTGCCGCTGGTGATCTTATTTCAATTGAACTTTGGCCTTCCACTGCTGGTGATGCCGATCAGCATTCTGATCGGCATCGTCGTCTTCGTCATCGGAACGAAACTGCGCGGATCATGACTGTGGTGAGACAACGCATCGGCACACTCCGGCAATTTGCATTTTGCAATTTGCATTTTGCAATTTGGTTTGTGTCTTGCACACCGCTCACGGCGCAGATCATTTCGTCCAGGCCCACCGACGAAGCCATCACGCTCGAATTGGACAACACCGTCACGAAGCGTCTTGCCAGCGTCGAGGATTTCGTTGCCGAGAAGCAATGGGATGTCGCGTCCACGCTGCTGCGTCAGGCGCAGGCCGAGAAATCTGACAAGCTGGTTGCGATCGCTCCCGGCTGGTACGTGAGCGTTCCGAGGTACTGCCAGTGCCGAGCCGCTCTGCTGCCACCGGCTGGTCTGGCGGCGTACCGCAACCACGTCGATGTGACCGCGAAGAAATGGCTCGACGACGCTCAGCGAACTCACGACCGAGCGGCCTATCTCCGTCTCGCACGGCAAGCGTTCGCCAGTTCGCATGGCGATGAGGCCCTGCGGCGCCTGGCCGAATTGTCTTGGGAACAAGCAGACTTCGCGGTCGCACGGACTTACTGGGAGATGTTGCTCCCTGTTGACACGCCGTTGCGATCAGCCGCCGGCATCGGGTTGTTACGACATCCCGACTCATCGTTCGATCCGGCTCAGATTCGAGCGCACTTGATTCTGTGCAGTTTGTTTGAAGGGAACGCCTCGCGAGCCGAACGAGAACTCGCGGCGTTCCGTCGAGTTCACGGCGAAGCGACCGGCCAACTGGCGGGTCGCGACGGAGTGTTTGTTGAACTTCTGACTCAGCTTCCCTGGTCCGCTTTTCTGAAGGGGCGGGAGGAAAGGGATGGTCTGAGCGGGGCGAGCGAAAGAGACGGGCCGCAACTGGATCGTCGTTGTTGGAGTGTCTCGCTGCCCACGCCGCGAATCGACCCGGCCGACACGCGCGATCTATTTCCGGTGCTCGCGAGCGACACGCTGTTCGCGAGCAACGGCGAATCAGTCTTCGCGTTGGATGTTGCTTCCGGTCAGCCGAAATGGCCCGGCGATGCGGCGGACGGCGACAATCCGCAAGCCGCCACTATTCATTCGCTGGCGGACCCGATTGTGCCGCGCTGGCCAGTTGTTGGTCGGCGGCAACAGACGTTGTCGATTTTCGGTGATCGGCTGTATGCCCGAATCGGTACGCCGGTCACTGGTCGAGCGAAGCAAGAAACGGAATCGCACAGCGAGTTGGTCGGGCTTGATATCGGTTCCGGAGAAGGCAAGCTCGTCTGGCGCGTCGCGGCGGCAGAGGTTGATCAGCAAGACCCGCTGCGAATGACCGCGCCATGGTGTTTCGAAGGCTCGCCGGTCGCGGATGCGCGCCGAGTGTTCGTGGCCTTGCGCCGCAGTCTGCCGCAGGAGCAGATCAACGTCGCGTGCTTCGACGCCGAGACCGCGAAACTGTTGTGGAACCGCAAAGTCGGCATCACCGTGGCCTCGACCGACGAGACGGTCAATGCGACCAGCCACCTGTTGCTGACGTTGGCCGAGGACAGTGTTTTTCTCTCGACCGACGCCGGAGCGATCGCGGCGTTGGAAACTCACGATGGCGCGATCCGTTGGATTCGCACGTACTCGCCCGCGTCGCCCGCGGTACGCGATCATCGCCGCGGCGGACTTACTCCTGGCTGGTACCACGACGGTGTCTTGTACGTCGCGCCGCTCGACAGTGATCTGTTGATGGCTCTGCACGCCGAAAGCGGACTGCGATTGTGGCAGCAGGTCTGGCCCGACCCAATTCAATACCTCCTGGGCATCTCCGGCGACACGCTGATTGTCTCCGGCCGGTCATTGTGGGGAGTGAATTTGTCGACGGGTGAGCTGGTTTGGCCGCAGCGTCGCATCGGCTACGACGATCCCGAAAGTTTTTCATCGGGTCGCGGAGTGCTCGTGGGAGACGACGTGTGGTGGCCGAATCGAGATGAACTGCTGGTGGTCTCCGCGTCGACCGGCCAGATCACTCGGCGAGTCGACTTGCACGAGTCGATCCACGAACTGGGCGGGCACCTCACGGCGTTTGGCGCGTATCTGCTGATCAGTCACGGCAACCGTATGACGATGCTGGGGCCAAAGTAACCGTGACGCTTGACTCATCCACTTCTGAAACTCCGCGCGCTGTGTATCAACATCGGCGTGACGAATTCTTTCGACAGGCTCAACAGTTCGCGCGAACGGACCAGCGGTTGTCGCTGACGCGCGCGGTGTTGTTCGTGGTGGGAGTGGGTTGCGCCGCGTGTTCGCTGACAATGCCGGAGTTCGCCTGGTGGTGGAGCTTGATTCCGGTCGTGGCGTTTGTCGCGGCGGTGGTGTGGCATGAACGAGTTTCGCAAAGGCTGGACCGCTGTCGGCGCGGCATCACACATCACGAACACAACCTCGCTCGGTTGGAGCATCGCTGGCACAACGCGGGAGCGACGGGCGAGCGATACGTCGACGAGCATCATCCTTACGAATGCGATCTGGACCTGTTCGGCAAGAGTTCGCTATTTCAGTTGCTGTGCCGAGCGCGCACGCGATTGGGCGAGGACACGCTGGCCGATTGGTTGCGGACCGCGGCCAGTCCATCCGCGATCGACTTCCGCCAGCGCGCGGTCAACGAATTGCGTCATCGCGTCGATCTTCGTGAAAACCTGGCGTTGCTGCCGGCGGAGGTGCATGACTCGCTGAATCAGCGGCTGTTGCACGACTGGGCCGCACAGCCACCGCACGATGTTTCCCGACGGTGGCTGGTCGCGGCTGGCGTGTTGGGAATCCTGGCGATCGTCACGGGGTTTGGTTGGTTTGTGCTCGCGTGGCCGCTGGCGATTTGGGCCAGCGTCATCACTGTCGAGCTACTGTGTCACTTCGCGCTGAAAGACTTGATCCACCGAGTGGCTCACGATATCGAGCAGGCGGACTCCGGCTTGGCCATCTTGTCGCAGGTGCTGGAAGTCATCGAAGGTGAGCAATTTCAATCGCCGTTGTTGGCGGCCTTGCATTCGCAGTTGCAAACGAACGGTCGGGTGCCGTCGCGGCAGATTCGTCGCCTGCAAAGGCTCAGCCATTGGATCGAGAATTCGCTGCACAATCAGTTCTTCGCGCCACTGGCGTTCTTGGTGTGCTTGCCGATCTGGCTGATCCACGCGATCGAACGCTGGCGAGCGACCGTCGGGCCGCACATCGAGCAATGGCTGGACGCCGTCGGCCAGTTCGAAGCTGTCAGCTCGCTGGCGGGTTACGCCTTTGAGCATCCCACCGATCCGTTCCCGGAGATCATCGTGAACGCCAGCCGAAGCCCGGCGACCTCCGATAAGCCGGGTCTTTCGGCAGACCTCTCCGCGACCGAACCGCTGTTCGACGCCGTGGGCCTTGGGCATCCGCTGATTCCCGCCGAGCGTTGTGTCCGCAACGACATCCACTTTGGTCGCGAGCCGCGATTGGTGATGGTCAGCGGCTCAAACATGTCGGGCAAGAGCACGCTGCTGCGCACGATCGGCAGCAATGTCGTGCTGGCCCTGGCCGGCGCGCCGGTGCGAGCGACAACGCTGCGTCTGTCGCCGTTCGTGCTCGCCTCGTCGATGCGAGTTCACGACTCGTTGCTGGAAGGATCGTCGCTGTTCTTCGCCGTCATCTCGCGGATGAAAGGGA
>CAYSHJ010000388.1:0-4101 GCA_964430385.1 uncultured Planctomycetaceae bacterium | reverse complement strand
GGGCTTGCAGTTGCCGACCACGACGGCCTATCAGCCGGTGGCGGTGGCAGCTCCCGCGGTTTCGCTCGGCCCGATGGAAGCGCTGCCGACGTATCGCTAAGCCGATGCACCATCCCACGCGACTTCCGACTTCTGTGAAGTTCGGTTGGGGGGCGATGCCCGTGCCGCGACCGGAAAGACACACCGGCACTGCGCGAGCCTTGCCCCCTTTTGCCTTTGTGCCTTTGGGATGAACCGCGGTGACGGGTGCTCGACCCGGTTTTGGCGATGGCTATAATCACAGCCAGGTCTCCCGCCGCGAGTTCTCTTTCGCCGAAGCTCACAGAGTCGCCTCATGCAAATTGTTCAGTACGGTCATCCCGTGTTGAGCTGGAAGTCGAAGCCCATCCAGGCGATCACGGACGAACTCCGCTCCACCGTGAGCGCGATGTTCGAGCTAATGTACGCAGCCAAAGGAATCGGTTTGGCGGCCAATCAAGTCGGGCTGCCGTATCGGTTGTTCGTGGTCAACGTGACGGCCAATCCCGAGGAAAAGGAGGAAGAGTTCGTCTTTCTGAATCCGTGCATTCGACGTCGCAAAGGAAGCGCGGAAGGCGAGGAAGGTTGCCTGAGCCTCCCCAGTCTGTACGCGAAGGTTGCCCGCGCCGAGGAGATCGTGGTCGAGGCCTACGACCTGGAAGGCGAGGCGTTCGAAATGGAGTTGGACGACCTTCCCGCACGCGTCGTGCAGCACGAGACCGATCATCTCGACGGCGTGCTGTTCGTCGATCGGCTCAGCCCCGAAGAACGGCTGAAGGTTGAGCCGAAACTGCTGAGCTTCGAGTCCGAATTCCGCCAAAGGCAGAAGCTTGGCGAATTCCTGTCGGACGAAGAAATCAAGCGGCAATTGCGTGAATTGGAAAAGGGATTGCGTCCGCGGTCTCCGGCTTGACGTTTGTCGTTCCGCCTTCAGGCGGCATTCCGAAGCAACCGCCTAAAGGCGGAACTACGAGCTGGGAGGAACGCCGTGACGCTGCGCGTGGCCATGTTGGGAACCGGAACGTTCGCCTTGCCGACATTCCTGGGGTTGCTCGATTCGCGACACACCGTCGTGGGTTTAGTAACCCAGCCGGATCGAGTCGGACCGGGACATCATCAGCATCGCAATCCGCTGAAGGAAGCGGCTCTGAGCAAGAATCTCTCCGTGTTTCAGCCAGAGAAAGCGAGTTCACCGGAATCACTGGAAGCGCTCGCGAGTTGGCAGGCCGATCTGTACGTCGTCGCGGCTTACGGGCAAATCCTGTCGCGTCAGTTGCTAAGCGGTCCGCGGTTGGGGGCGATCAACGTGCATGCGTCGATTCTGCCAAAGTACCGGGGTGCAGCGCCGATCCAGCACGCGGTCCGGCATGGCGAGCGAGAGATCGGCATCACGATCTTTCAGATTGTACGAGAACTCGACGCCGGTCCGATCTTGGCGATCGAGCAGATGCCGATCGATCCGCAAGAAACGGCTGGTGAACTGGAAGATCGCTTGGCCGCGTTCGCCGTTCCGGTGCTGCTGCGCGTCGTGGACGAACTCGACGCTGGAGTTGCACACCCACAACCGCAAGACCATTCTCAGGCCACGTACGCGCGGCGGCTGACAAAAACCGACGGCCAGATCGACTGGCGAAGCTCGGCCGCTGAGATCGCCTGTCAGGTGCGAGCAATGCAGCCGTGGCCCAAAGCGTTCTCGACATGGCAGCGTCCAGAAGGTTCGCCGCTGCGAGTCATTGTTCTGCGCGTGCGAACAGTCGCCACCGACGACGCTTCGCCGCCGGGAACGATCCTCGCCACGGAAGCCGGGCAATTGCTAGTCAAAACGGGCCACGAAGCCCTTGCGATCGAGACGCTTCAGCCGGAGGGCAAACGAGCCATGGCCGCGAACGAGTTCCTGCGTGGCTATCAGGTCCGTGCTGGCCAAAGTTTCGTGCAGGGTACAGTTCATTGATGCCCCTGTCGCAGGCGGCGATAATGTCGTAACCTGATTCTGTCAACGGCGCGAATGCTCGCATCGCTCAGCATGCCATTGAGCGCAGTTCGACGAAGCAACGTGGATGCCTCTCTTGACGGTACACGTGGGAGACTCGCGTCACGAATGGTGGCAAACAGTTCCCTGGCTGGAAGCGGTTTGAGTCATGGCCAAGGTAATCCTGCAAGATGGTGACATCGGGGAGCGACCTGCGCCGGTCCACTACGTCATGGTCGTGGACAACGATCCGGAGAGCGCGCAGCAGACCAAGAGCATCCTTGAAAAGCACGGCTTCGAGGCGAAGATCTTCAAAGACGGCGGTCAGGTTCACGGCGGCGTGGCCACGGACCGTCCGGATTTGGTCCTGCTCAAGTTGATTCTGTCCGGCGAGAGCGGCTTTGAAATCTGCGAGCGACTGAAAAAAAACGAACGTCACCTGCCAGTGCTGATTTACACCGAGATTGAACTGGAAGCCGCGCAGCAACTGGCGTCGAAGTTGGGGGCCGACGGTTATCTCACCAAGCCCTGCGAACCCGAAGTTCTGGTGCAGACAATTCACGAAGTCGCTGACGCCGTTTGGGAACAGCAGGCCGAGGAGCACGACAGGAAGGAAAAAGCGGAGATCGGCTTCCGCTGCAGGTGCGGGCACCGGCTGAAGGAAAAGTTCCAAAATCGCGGCAAGCTTGTGATCTGCACGAGCTGCCAAACGCTGGTGCAGATACCCGAATACAGTGCTCACGAGATGCTCCTCCGAGTGGGACACAGCATTCATACCGACGCGATGAACGATCCCTTGAAGTTTGTGTCAGTCAAATGTCAACACTGCGGCACGCTCTACAAGCTGTACTCGTCCGATCTCGAAACGGCCCGCATGTGTCCCAAATGCCAGAAGCGGCAGAGCGGAGCTTTGTCGATCATCGGCGCGCCGCTGTCGCGTGCCGCCATGGCTAGCTCATTGCGCGTGCTCCGCATCCTTTCGGGCAAGCTCAAAGGCAAGAAGCTGATGCTGCCGGACCACGAGATCACGCTGGGCCGCCACCGTTCGTGTGAACTCCGACAGGATGACGAGGGGATTGCTCCTCGGCACTGCACGCTCAAACCGACGCCACTAGGGATCGTGGTCAATGACCTGGGCAGTGAAGCCGGCACTCACATCGACCACGAACAAATCACTGGCCAAGCTCTGCTGGAACCCGGCGGTCTGTTACGCGTCGGCTCGCTGTCGTTTCGCCTAATCGGTCAGAATCGTGATACCAATTCGACCACCTTCTACGATCCGAAAAAGGCCAAGGCCGAACAAAAGGCCGCCGAAAAAGGGGTCAGGCTGTTCACCTCCGATCGACCGACCGCCACCGAGGCCGCGGATGTCATCCAAGCTCACTGGGACATCATCCGCGGACGATCCGCCGCACATCACGACGACGAGGCCGGCAACTCAGCATGATGCCCATCGACTTCTCGAAAGCGAAACATGGCCAAGCCCGGCTTTCACGGACCGCTGATCCAGATCAACAACTGCTGTTGGAAAATTCCGCGGTCGTACAAACCCGGCATGCGCGTGGATGGGCTGATTTACGCCAGTGCCGAACTGATCGAGCACGTGCGCGCCGATCAAGCTGCCGAACAAGTCGCCAACGTCGCGACGCTGCCGGGCATCCAAGTCGCCAGCTTGGCCATGCCGGACATTCATTGGGGCTATGGCTTCTCGATCGGCGGCGTCTGCGCCACGGACCCGGACGACGGTGGAGTGATCTCGCCGGGCGGAGTCGGTTACGACATTAACTGCGGCGTACGGTTGATCCGTTCGAACTTGTTTTATCAAGACGTCAAGCCACATCTGAATCGACTGGTCGACGAGTTGTTCAAGCAAGTGCCGACCGGCGTCGGACGCTCGGGGAAATACCGCTTCGACAAGCCTGAGCTGCGCGAGCTGATGGCGGACGGCGTGAGTTACCTCCAACGGCGCGGATTGGCGACCGACGCGGATATCGAGTTCACGGAATCTCGCGGCCGACTGGACGGCGCGGTCCCCGGATACGTCAGCGATCGCGCGCTCGAACGCGGTGCGACTCAGTGCGGCACGCTCGGCTCCGGCAATCATTTCATGGAAG
>CAYSHJ010000387.1:0-7870 GCA_964430385.1 uncultured Planctomycetaceae bacterium | reverse complement strand
GCTTCTGGGTGGTGCCGGAAACGATGCGTTGTTCGGCAACGACGGCGATGATTTGCTTTTGGGTCAGGGTGGCGCGGATACGCTCGATGGTGGCGCGGGGAATGACAGCCTGGTTTGGCGTGGGGAAGGGAATGACTCCTTCCTGGGTACTGCGGGCTTTGACCGAGTCCTGGTGCAAGGCGGGGATTTGGCCGACACGTTCAGCGTGTCGGAAGTCCTCACGTTCGTTACGGGAAGTTCCACGCTCGTGTCGAGCGATCTGGTGATCAGCAATGGAGCCACCAGTCTCGTGATCGACGACACGACGAACAGCAACTTCTCGCTCCTGAACGTCGAGATTCATGGCGACGATGCCAACGATCAGGTCAACATTGGGAACATCAACCACATTGGCCGGATGCGACTGTCAATCTTCGGCGAGGAAGGGAACGACTTGCTGGATGCGACAGGTGCTCAGATTGGAAATGTCCGCCTGTTGCTCGACGGTGATGACGGCGACGACACGCTGAAAGGGAGCCTCGGAAATGATACGCTGATGGGTCAGAAGGGCCAAGATTCCCTGTTGGGTCGAGCTGGCGATGACACGCTCGACGGCGGCTCAGGCGATGACACGTTGGCCGGTGAAGACGGCGACGACGTACTCTTGGGTCAAGACGGCCACGACCTGTTGGTCGGGCAGAACGGCAACGACAGCGTCAGCGGTGGCTCCGGCAGCGATCGCATCGACGGCGGTGTCGGATCTGACACGCTTCGAGGTGGCGTCGGCGACGATTCACTGAACGGAGGGGCTGGCAACGACTCGATGTTCGGTGACTCGGGCCAAGACCAATTGATTGGTGGTGCCGGAGACGACTCGCTGGATGGCGGTCGCAACAACGACACCCTCAATGGCAACAGTGGCAATGACAGTTTGCTCGGTAATCATGGCGACGACTTGCTGATCGGTGCCGACGGCAATGACACTCTGCAAGGCAGTGACGGCCAGGACACGCTCGACGCCGGGGCCGGCAACAACGCCCTGAACGGCGGGCATGGAAATGACTTGATGCGTGCCGGCGACGGCGACGACACGCTGCTGGGCAACGACGGCAACGACACGCTACTGGCCGGTGGCGGCCAAGACATCGCTCTGGGTGAAGACGGCGATGACGTCGTGAATGGACAAGGCGGCACTGACACCGTCGCCGGCAACCAAGGCAACGACAACGTGGCCGACGCCGTCAGTGAGATCAACGAACTGTTTAGCCTGCCCGTCAGCACGCTGACTCGGTTGTTCAAGTCTCTGGTGTCATAACGCGGGCTTCGCCCGCAATCCTGCTCCCTCTCCCCCGCATCGGGGGAGAGGGTCGGGGTGAGGGGGATTCGGGGGCCGGTGAAGCGCTCGCCCCCTCACCCTAGCCCTCTCCCCCGCGGCGGGGGAGAGGGGACAAATTGCGCTCACGGCGCGCATAACTTACGAACGAAGGTGTCTCATCCGACTTCCGTGTGGCGTACGGCCGTCATCACGCCTGCCAAGACTTTCTGACGACCGTACGACCTTTTTCCCGCAACGCCCGGCTGGCCTCCGTCAGCCGGGCGTTGTGTTTTTTGCTGCGCCGCTTTCCGATTGCCAATTTCTGAATTGCGACGGAGCCGCAAATTCGTCGTCTCCCTAAATTCGTTGGGACTCAGCCAGTCCGACGTCTGAACGAGCCCAACGAATTTAGGGAGACGACGAATTCCGACTTTTCGGAATGGCTCTGAATTCTGGCGAATTCAGCTACCACTCGGTGCTGTCAAACTTTACGGGTTGGCAAAGCTTTTCCGGTTTTGCTGGTTGTGCCGGAAGTACCGGTCATGCTGATCGCCCCGATCCCGCAAATTGCGGTGAGTTTGCCGGATGTAACGGTCGTTCGCGTTGTAACGGATTTGCCGTGGGAGCTGAGATTAACGGTCATAACGGTCGTACCGCTTGAAACGGATTTGTGGGTTTTGCCGAAGATTCCGTCCGATTCTTCTTTACGGATTGTGACGGACGAACGGGTTCGTCCGATTGTGACGAATTTAACGCTTGGCGGGCGGTTGCTGAGCTCACGGAGGACCGGTCATGTTGCGTGGGAACTGGTTGCAGAGACTGGGGGAACTTTGCGGGCGTAAACATGGGACTCACGCGAACACCAAGGTCCTGTCGAAACGGCGGCGGCAGGCCGTGGTGAGTCAACCAGCGGATGTCTTGGAAGCGAGGTCAATGCTTTCGGTGTCGGTCTTGTATGTGCCGTTGAGCGGCGAATTGAACCTGGAATTGGGCAGCAGCGACAACGTGCGTGTGGGAAGCGTGAACGGCCTGGTGCGTATCGACTCCATCAGTCCGGCGGGTGTGGCCACACCGGTCAACAGCGTTGGATCTCTCCCCGCACAAGACGTCCGGCTAATCGTGATCGTCGGCGGCGACGATGGAAACTCGATCGACCTGAGCGGAGTAACCGCCGCCGCATTCACATCATTCCCATCGTTGACTCAAATTGAGGTCGATGCAGGAAATGGGGACGACTTGATCACTGGCAGTCCGGATTTCGCGGACAGCTTAGTTGGCGGCAACGGCAAAGATACGATTCTGGGGCAAGGCGGCAACGACACGCTCGTCGGCGGTGACGGAGATGACTCGCTCGATGGCGGCGCCGGCAACGACGGAATCCGAGCCGGCAATGGTCAAGATTTCGTATTGGGCAATGCCGGAAACGATTCGATCACCGCGGGTGACGGTTTCGACACAGTGGCCGGCGGGGACGGAGAGGACTCCCTTGATGGCGGTGATGGAAACGACTCGGTTCGGGGTGGCGCGGGGAACGACCTGATCAACGGCATGATGGGCAACGATACGCTGATCGGCGAAGACGGAAATGATCTAATTCTCGGCGGGTCCGAGCATGACAGCCTTTTCGGTGACAGCGATGATCCGGCCGTTTTGGGAAGTGGTCAGGATACGCTCTTCGGCAATGCCGGCAATGACACGCTTGTCGGCGGCGGCGGCCTGGACAATGCCGACGGCGGAGCCGGCAATGACTTGGTGTTGAGCACATTTCAAGTCACGACCACCAATGACCCCGTTCCCTCGGCCGCGACGCCGCCAACGTCGGCTGGTACTCCCGTCGCACTACCTGACGCCACCGCCAGCGGACTGGCAACGACCGATGTTGGCGCGGTGCATAACATGTCCACGGGCAGTGGCGACGCCAGTCTTCAGATTTCCGTCAACGCGACCGGCACTTTCGGGACGTCCAGCGCGATCGGCGGAACGAATCCCGGAGCATTTTATGACCCGCTGGGAACGGGGCTGGGGCTGGCAGCGGCAACGACGGCTTTCGAATCGGGCGTGTACTTGAGACAAGGGACCGGCAGTGGGACGCGGCAACCGTTGGACCAAGCCGCGACGAGCACGGGAACGATTCTGGGAACGACGACCGAAGCCAATTCCAGCTTTGCGGTGGGGCTCTTAGATTTCGAACTTGTCCAAACGGTCGAACCCGTCTTCGACATTGTCACTCGTTCGCGAGTTGGCTCACTTCTGACACAAACCTATCAGATCACGAACAGATCTGCCGCGACTTCCGACTTCGAACTCGTTCGCTACATGGACGGCGACCTGAACTTCACCCCGCCTGCAAGCACTGACGGCGGAGGCCGACTGGTTTCGACAGCCGGAGATGAGTTTCTGTTCGAGACCGATGCGGGAGGCACGGTGGCGTCAGCAACGTTCGTCGGGATCACCTCAAAAGGCGGAACGATTCCAGCCGCGAATCGGTTCGAGATCAACCAATTCAGCGATCTGCAAACCAACATTACGAATGGTACCGCGCTCAATGACCAAGTCCTGAATGACACCAACGGCGACCAATCGACCGACAGCGACTATAACGTCACTCTGGGACTGCGTAACACGTTCAGCCTCGCGCCGAACGGCACCGCGACTTATACCACGCATACATTGTTCGGCACGCCCAATCAGATCCAACTCAATCAACAAGGCCCCACGGTCGTCGACGATTCCGCGACGGTGGCGTTCGGCCAGTCAGCCACGATCGACGTCGTTGCGAACGATTCGGATGTGGACGGGACACTGGACTATTCCAGTATTCAAATCGATCAACCGCCAGCCAACGGGACGGCAACGCCGCTCGGAGACGGCCGCATTCTTTACACACCGAATGCCGGATTTAGTGGCACCGACACGTTTAATTACACGATCGCGGATGATCTTGGTGCTCGCAGTGCTCCGGCCACGGTCACGGTCAAAGTTGCGGTGCCGGATGCGATTGGTGACTTGCTCAACGCCGGCCAAGGCGACGATACGGCGATCGGTGCCGACGGTAACGACACGCTCTTGGGTGGAGCGGGGAAAGACTCGTTGCTCGGAGGCACCGGCAACGACACGATTCAAGGCCAAGGCGGCAACGACACGTTGAATGGCGGTGGCGGCGCGGACAACCTCAACGGCGGGGACGGCAATGATCTGGTGCAGAGCCTCACGGCCGGAATTGTCATCAACGATGTCACCATTTCCGAGGGGGATCTCGGCACGGCGAACGCGGATTTTACGGTCGGTCTGACATTCGCGTCAGATCAGACGGTGACCGTCTCATTCACAGCGTTAGGAGGCACGGCGACCAGTGTGGCGGACTTCACCGCAACCAGTGGGACGCTGACGTTCCTGCCGGGTGTCACGACACAAACGGTCTCGGTGCCGGTTATCGGCGATACGATTCCGGAGCTGACTGAGACGTTCTTCGTGACGTTGTTCAACGCGGTCAATGCGGACATCGTCGACAATCAAGGCCAGGCAACGATCACGGACACTGATGTCATTGTCGGTGCCACACTGACGGTAGGTACGAACATCAATGTCAGCAATCTGCCGGGATTCCAGAGCGAGGTGACGATCGCCGTGAACCCGACGAACCCGATGAACTTGGTTGCCGGCTCCAATGATCCATCGAGCGGTGTCATGGATGCGTATTTCTCGATCGATGGTGGCGTGACGTGGCAATTCCGACCACTCCCACTCACCGTTGGTGGGACGACCTTCCAGAGTGCGACAGACCCCGTTGTGGCATACGACAGGCAGGGAGTCGCGTACTTTGCCTATGAGCTTTTGGACGGAAACAACGCTGGTGCCAACGTCATCGCTCGTTCTACGGATGGGGGCGACACCTGGAGCGCAGTTCTGGTGACTCCTGCCGGCTCGGGTGATGACAAGGAGTGGTTCGCAGTCGGTCCGGATCCCTCGAACCTGGCCGTTGATCGCTATTACTATGTCTGGCAACGGGGCAACCGCATTTTCATTTCGACGTCGAGTGACAGCCTCACCTGGAGTACGCCGCTCCAGATCAGCGACGGGGCGTCTGCCGGGAAAATCGATTGCATTGTGTCCGTGGGGCCGAATGGTGAAGTCTACGTGGTGTGGGAGGATTTCCAGACCGTCGGTGTGGATCGGATCGTGGTCGATCGTTCTTTCGACGGCGGGCAGACGTTTACGACGGACACCTTGGTCACGACCACCAACTTGAACCCGTTTTTTGATCCCGGCAGCGGCGGAACGGATTATGTCATCCCCGCGCAGCCGACGCGTGGCATCTGGTCGGCGGTTTCGATCGACGTGGATCGCAGCACGGGATCCAACCGCGGACGCGTTTACATCAGTTTTGGTGACCAGGGCGACGGCGACGGTGATCCGATCACCGGCCACGATGATACGGACGTGTTCTTGGTGTACTCCGACAACCAAGGTGCGAACTGGACGCCGCGTGTTCGCGTCAACGATGACGCCACGACGACAAGTCAGTTTTTTCCGTGGATGGCGGTCGATCCCGTGACCGGTTTCGTGAGCACGGCGTGGTACGACGCCCGCAACGACGTGGCGAACAATCAGAGAGTCGAGACCTTCATCACCACCTCGATCGACGGTGGCGACACGTTCGCGCCAAGCGTTCGGGTGGCGACGGCGCCGTCCGACCAATCGGTGGCCAACGCGAACGCTGATCCCAACCAGTACGGGGACTACTCCGGGTTGGCGGTATACAACAACGTCGCGCACCCGATCTGGACCGACAGCCGTGATCAAGCAAACCCGGACGTGTTTACCGCAACGGTCACGATCGCGGCCATTACGAGTGGTGGAGGTGGCGGCGTCAGCATCGGAACTCTACTAGCGATCACGGATGCGGGAGACACGTTAAATGGCGGCGCGGGGAACGACACGGTCTTCGGCGCGAGCGGGAATGACTTCATCAATGGCAACGCGGGTGACGACTTACTCTCCGGCGGCGGCGGTAACGATTTGATTCTGGGCGGTGCCGAAGCCGACACGCTGTTGGGCGGCAACGACAACGACACGCTCGATGGCCAAGGCGGCGCCGACGTGCTGAATGGTGGTCTCGACAACGATACGTATCTGTGGAACGGCGCGCCGAACGGGAACGACACAATCGTTTCCGCCAGCGGTCTCGACACCGCATCCGTCAACGGCACCAGCAGTCCCGACGCAATCGCCTTTGGGCAAAGTGCTGGAAACCTGACGGCGTCATTCGGCGGAGCCACCTTGACGATTCCGCGCCAAAGCGCGGTTGCCAACTTGGTCGTCAACGGACTTGCGGGGAACGACACGCTGAGCGTTGGGACGATCGATCAAGTTCGTTCTTTGGTGTTGATCCTCAATGGCGGAGACGGCGACGACTTGTTGGACGCTCTGGGAGCCAACATCGGCGGTGTGCGATTGGCGCTCAACGGCGATATCGGCAACGACACAATCAACGGCTCATTGGGCAACGACACGCTCAGCGGCGGCGACGGCGACGACTCGTGTGTTGGTTTTGCCGGCAACGACACGATCATCGGCGGCGCGGGCCAAGACTTGCTGGGAGGCGGCCTGGGCAATGATTCGATCAATGGCGGCGAGGGACACGACGCCCTCAATGGGCAACAAGGGGATGACAGCGTCCTCGGCGGTCTGGGCAACGACACGCTCAAGGGTGACATCGGCAATGACACGCTGTTGGGCGGCAGTGGCGACGACAACCTCAACGGCATGGCCGGCGATGACTCGATCTTGGGTGGCGTCGGGCAGGACGCGCTGCTGGGTGGCGTTGGCAACGACACGCTGGACGGCGGTCGCAATGACGACATGATCGGCGGGAACGCCGGCGACGACCGCATCCTCGGCGATCACGGCAACGACGTGATCAACGCCGGTGACGGCAACAACACGATCAGTGGCGGGGACGGCGACGACACGATCACGGCCGGTGTGGGGAATGACCTCATCAGCGGCGGTGACGGGAATGATCGGATCAACGCCGACAGCGGCGACGACACGATCGTCGGCGGGGACGGCAATGACAGCGTCCAGGCGGGCGCCGGTCAGGACGTTATCCGGGGTGGCGACGGCGACGATTCGATCAACGGCCAAGGCGGGACGGACACGATCGCCAGCGGCCAGGGGAACGACATCGTGGTCGATCCGGTGTCGGAGATTCACGAGGACTTCGTCCTCTCGGCCACGATCCTGGCCATTCTGGACGCGATCTGACGCTGCCGATTCCCGCTCGTTCCCAAGCTCTGCTTGGGAATGCGGTTCCCGAAGCTCCGCTTCGCGACCGGGAGCGATCCCTGATCTTGGGGCGTGGGCACGGCGGCATTCGTGCGGGAGCGGTTTGCCAAAGCTCACACGCTCGGATTCGTGAAGCGGAGCTTCCGGGAGGCATTCCCAAGCGCAGCTTGGGAACGAGCGCATCCGCAAACCGCATGCAGATTTGTCCGGTCGTCACGATATTCCGGAAGATTTCTCAGGCCCCGGTTGTGATCGCAACCGGGGTTTTTTCGTCGGAACACATTCTCG
>CAYSHJ010000386.1:0-7726 GCA_964430385.1 uncultured Planctomycetaceae bacterium | reverse complement strand
GGGGGAATCCGGTTCAGGGGAGGCGTTTTTCTTCCCCCCCCCCCCCCTCTTGGGGGGGGAGGGTTGGGGTGAGGGGCCTGGGGCTTGAGTGGTCAATCAACGCTTGAAGACATCCCCCTCACCCCGGCCCTCTCCCCCGATGCGGGGGAGAGGGAGGAAGCAGGTCCGGATCAATCTTGCCATAGTCGCCGCGTTCCCAGGCGACGGGGTCGAGACCGGCAGCTCGCACAATGGCGAACAAAACGCCTTCGAGGTTGTTCAGCACATCGTCATTTGCGATGCGAAGAAACTTGAGTCCAAGTCCTTCCAGAAATTGGCGCCGTTTGTGATCGGCGGCCGCGCGGTCATTGTGGCTATTGCCATCGAGTTCGATCGCCAGACGACGTTCACGGCACAAGAAGTCTACGATGAATGGCTCAATTGGTGCCTGTCGCACAAACTTCAGCCCCGCGAGCCGGCGGCCTCGCAGCAGCGTCCAAAGCCGGAGCTCCGGAAAGGTGGCATCCTCCCGCAGTTTTTTCGCACGGGATTGCGTCAGGTCGGTGACTCCACGACGCTTGGGCATGACATAGGTCTCACTATATCCAAGTCCGTTTTTGAATTCGAGTGTTTGAAAACGAGCGTCTTCTTCAGATCCCCTCTCCCCCGCTTCGGGGGAGAGGGTTAGGGTGAGGGGGCTTGAGTGGTCAATCAACGCTTGAAGACATCCCCCTCACCCCGGCCCTCTCCCCCGATGCGGGGGAGAGGGAGAAAGGCAGCGGCAACGTCACCGCTTCACCCGTGCGAGCGGAGATCAAGCAGGCTTCGCAGATCTCGACCGCGGCGCGGCCTTCGGCACCGCCAATTTTGGGAGAGCGTTGCTCGCGGATGCTATCGACGAACTCCTGAATCACGCCGATGTGCGGGAACAGACGGATTGGAGACTTCGGCTCCTTGAGATAATCGAATCGCTCCGGTGTGTAGATTCGCTCCCACTTGTCTCCCTTGCCGAGATCAAGGAACTCGAAGTTTTCCAAGTCGAGCATTGCGTCGCGGCCGAAGACCTGAAACCGGACCTCGCTGCTCGGCAAGCTGGGCGATGGCAGTTCGGCGGTGATCCACATGTGAGCCATCACGCCGCCCTCGAATTCGATTTGTGCCATCACGGACAATGCAGGCGCCGCGATGTCGCTGAAGGTCGTTGCCTGAGCGAAGACCTTGACCGCGTTCTTGCCGGTCAGCCAACGGAGGAAATCGGTGTTATGCGACGCCATGCCCATGAATAGTCCGCCGCTCCGCGGATCGGCCATCCATTGCCGCTCGTCGAACAACTGCTTCGTCAACGGCAGCGGAAACGCCGACACGGTGCGCAGCATGCGGATCGGTCCCAAGACGCCGTCGTCGATCAGTTGTTTGGCCTTCTGCGTGATCTTGCGAAACCGCTCGGTCTTCACGACGGCCAGATTCACTTTGGCGGCCGCGCAGTCGGCGATCATTTGATCGCACTCCGCGACGGTTGGAGCCATCGGCTTTTCAGCCAGGACATGCTTGCCGGCAGCCGCGGCCAGTCGCGTCAACGGCGCACGGTCGTAATCCGGAGTCGCCAGCACGACGGCATCAACGTCTTCACGAGTCAGCAACGCTTCGACGGACGGTTCGCTGGGGACACCGTAGTCCTGAGCCAACTGCGTCGCGCGACGTCCACCCGTGACCGCCGCCAAACGACAGCCTGGCACGTGACGAGCGATCGCCTCGCTGTACGTCAGGCCCATGAACCCGCTCCCGATCATTCCGATGCCGACGGTTTCCATGTGTGTCTCCTCTGTGAAAAGCCCGTCTTCTTTGATTCTTTGGGTTCTCCGCCATTCCTGTTGAATGAACGTCCGGCTCATCACGCGGAGCGTGATGGCTACGTAGCCGTCACGCTCCGCGTGACGAGCCGCTCCGGCGAAATCAACGCGAATGGCGGAGAGCCATTCTTTGATTTGATTCTTTGACAAGCCGGGCCTTGAAGCCATTCTGGTCGCGAACAGAATAACGGTCGTGGTGGTTGAGGGGTAACACGTCAGTCGCAGAAACAAAAAATCGAAGCGTTTGGGTTCTCGAAACAGGACCAGACGTTGTACAACGTGTCTCTGAAAACGGTTCAAAGGAGCAGCCGATGCGAGATCGCCATCATCGCTGGGGATGCTGTCACGACGATCATCCGCGGATCGGACGGCGCGAACTGATTCAGGCGGGCAGTCTGAGTCTGTTGGGCAGCGGTCTCGCCGATCTGTTGCGGCTGGAAGCGATGGCGGCGACCGAGTCGCAAGCGCGGGTCAAATCAGTCGTGTTCATCTTTCAGTCCGGCGGGCCGTCGCAGCATGAGACCTTCGATCCGAAGCCCGAAGCCCCCGACAAAGTTCGTGGCGAGTACGGCGCGATCTCGACGAAGAACGTCGAGTTGAACGTCTGCGAGTATCTGCCGAAGTTGGCGCAGCGAGCCGATCGTTACTCGATCGTGAGGACGATGGCTCATCCGGCCGACCGCCAGTTCCGCAACGAACACAACTCGGCGACGTACCTGGTCAACACGGGCATGTGTTCGCTGCCGCCGGGCGAGAACACAAACTCGATCGCGATTCCGCGGCAACGTCCGTTGGAATGGCCGTCGATCGGTTCGCTGATCGCGTATGCCGTGCCGCCACGACCGGGGTTGGGTTTGCCACCAGTCATCGAAGTGCCGCGCACTCGCATCAACACGGCGGAGACCATTTATCCCGGAACTGGTCCGGGCATGTTGGGACCGAAGTTCGCTCGCTGGCGAGTCCACCTCGCACCACCCTGTCGAGCTCCCGATCCCGCCGGCTCGTGCCCGAACTGTTTCAGTCACGATCAGCCCGACGATTCCGCTCGGCAACCCGGCACGCTTGCGAAGTCATGGTACGACAACAGCAGTTGCCGCAACGCCGACTTCGCGCTGCCAGACCTTGGCATCGGCCAAGGAGCGTCGTTTGAGCGTGTCGACAACCGCGCGGTGTTGCTGCAATCGTTGGATCGCATTCGCCGCGACCTCGACGAACATCGCAACGTTCAAAAATATGACGCCTATCAGCGGCAGGCGTTGCAGTTGATCGTCTCGCAACGCGGCAAGATCAACCCGTTCGATCTCACTCAAGAATCGGATCGCACGCGCGACCAGTACGGCCGCGAGGAATGGGGCCAAGCGTTTCTCGTCGCGCGGCGACTGGTCGAGGCTGGCGTGCGCATGGTGCAAGTCAACCTCCGCGGCTGGGACACGCACCAAAACGCGTTCCGCGATTTGAAGGGCAGGCTGCTGCCGTCGCTCGATCATTGCTTGAGCGGTTTTCTCGACGACCTGCGTGATCGCGGGCTACTCGACGAGACGCTGATTGTGATGTGCGGCGAGATGGGGCGCACGCCGATCATTTCGCCGATCGCCGTTGGCGGCATCAACGCGGCCGGAGTTCCGTTCACTCCCGGCCGGCATCATTGGGGCGACGTCTTTCCGTGCTTCTTCGCCGGAGCCGGAATCGTTCCGGGCCGAGTGATCGGCAAGACCGACGCTCATGGCGGCGTGCCAATCGCCGAGGGCTTTAGCCCGTCAGATCTCGCCGCCACGATCTTCTCGCTGTTGGGCGTCGGCCCCGACCAAGAGTTTCACGACATCGACGGTCGAGCGTTTCGCATCTACCAAGGCAGCCCGATCACGCCGCTGTTTTAATCCGAAAGGAAATGAACCTACAGATGGCTAATTCTTTAACCTGCGGATTCCGTAGCCCAAGCCCTCGTGGCTTGAATGATTGAGCTTTCAGACTTTCTTCGTTGACGCCGAATCTGGCCACGAGGGCCAGGGCTACCGCTTGTCCAGAATCTGGCCACGAGGGCCAGGGCTACCGCTTGTCCAGAGCTTGAAGGACACCGCGTGCAGTTAGCAACTCGAACCTTTGGCGAGCGTGCGGCTGGCCCGCATGTGCTCGTCACTGGAGGTGTCCACGGAGATGAGTTCGAGCCGATGGCGGCGATTCGTCAGTTGATCGGCGAGCTGTCGAATCATGAGCTGCGCGGGCGAGTCACGCTGGTGCCCGTCGTTAACGAGGCAGCGTTTCGCTTGGGACAACGGACGGCTGAAGACAGCCTCGACCTCGCACGGACTTGTCCCGGGAAGTCAGACGGCTCCGTCACGGAGCGAGTCGCTCACGCGCTGTCAGAGTTGATTCGCTCGGCCGATTACTACATCGATCTGCACACCGGCGGGACGCGGCTGCAGGTCTTGCCGCTTGCTGGTTACATGCTGCATTCGCGGCCGAAGGTTCTCGAATGCCAACGGCGAATGGCCAAATGTTTCGGCTTGCCCATCGTCTGGGGAACGGAACCGAGTCTCAATGGCCGGTCGCTCTCGGTGGCTCGCGACGCGAACGTGCCGGCGATCTATTGCGAGTATCTCGGCGGAGGCGGCTGCGATCGGCGTGGCGTCGAGGCGTATGTTCGCGGCTGCTTGAACGTGTTTGTTGATCTGCAGATTATCGAAGGCGAAGTTGTCCTACCGGAGCACGAGCCTCTGGTGGTCGAAGACTCGCGGCTGAACTCCGGCTTCTTGCAAATCAATCATCCGTCGCCGATTGAAGGTTTTTTTGAACCTGCCGTGACGTTGGGCCAACGCGTTTGTCGCGGCGACATTTTTGGCAACGTTTCGGACATGCTTGGCCAACGCGTCGAGACGATCGCCGCCGCTCACGACGGCATCGTGCTGGTGCTTCACACATTCGCCAGAGTCTCGCAAGGGGAGAGCTTGGGAGTCATCCTCGAAACGGACTGCGGACGCTAAGCTGATGCGCCCGCGAAGGCGAACGGGCGTCCGACGACATGTCCCGTTGATCGTCCGATGGGCGCTCGAAGTCCTGGGTACGCTCGCCCTCGCTGACGCGTCGAGTTAGTGTGACAATCAGATATCGGTTTCCCGATCTGTGCGGAATCTCGCGACGATGAAACTCGCACAACCACGAAAGGCTCTCATGCGAATCAGCAAGATCAAAGCGAAACTGAAATGCAACGAACCGGTGCTCGTGACCACGTTGCATTTCACGGACCCGTCGGCCTACGAGCTGGCCAGCCTGATGGGCTTCGACGGTCTGTGGATGGACCTGGAGCATCATGGCTACAGCGTCGAGACCGCGACTAGCCTGATGCGCGCCGCGCGAGTCGGCAACACCGACATCATGGCTCGTCCGGCAAAGGGTGAATTCATGCGGATGGGCCGGCTGTTCGAAGCGGGAGCGACGGGGATCATGTACCCGCGCTGTGAGAACGCGGCGGAAGCTCGCGAGGTCGTGAAGTGGTCGAAGTTCGCTCCGCTCGGCCGACGCGGTTTCGACGGTGGCAACCCGGATATGCCGTACTGCACGATGCCGATGGCCGATTATATTCGCGAAGCCAACGAGCAGACCTTTGTCGTGATTCAGATTGAAGACCAAGAATCGTTGGCTCACGTCGACGAAATGGCGGCCGTCGAGGGTGTCGACGTGATCTTCCTTGGCCCCGCCGACTTCACGGTCATCAGCGGCATCCCCGGCCAGTTCGAGCACCCGCTGGTCAACGACGCGATGCGTCGCATCAATGAGGCCACGCAGAAACACGGCAAGCATTGGGGCATGCCCAGCGGATCGGTCGAGCGGACGAAGCAGTTGCTCGACCTGGGTGCGAAGTTCATCGCTCACGGTGCGGACATCATTTTCGTCAAGCAAGGTCTGGAAGCGATGCAACGTAACTTCGGATCGCTTGGTTTCACGTTCGACAATCGGCTGAATTGAGCATGTCAGACCGTCGTCACAGAGTTTTGGTGATCGGCGCCGGCTCGATCGGCGAGCGACACTTGCGGTGTTTTCAGGCCACGGATCGAGCAGTGCTTTGCTTCGTCGAGATCAACGCCGAGTTGCGGCGGACGATTGCCGATCGGTACGGAGTGACGCAGGCGTTTGCTGATCTTGATGCAGCTTTGGCCGATCCGCCCGATGTCGCCGTCGTTTGCACGCCCGCTCAATGGCACGTCCCGATGGCGACTCAACTGGCCGAACAGGGCGTTCACATTCTCGTCGAGAAGCCGCTCAGCACGAGTTTTGGTGGCATTGACCGTTTGGTGCAGACGGTGCGCAAACGCAGCCTCACGGCGGGAGTCGCCTACGTGATGCGACAGAATCCGTTGTTAAGAGTGATGCGACAGGCGATCGTCGCGGGACGTTTCGGCCGGCCCGTCGAACTCGTCGCCATCGCGGGCCAGCACTTCCCCACGTATCGGCCGGCGTATCGCTCGATTTACTACAACGACCGAGCGACCGGCGGCGGAGCGATTCAAGATGCGCTGACGCACATCATCAACGCCGGCGAGTGGCTTCTTGGTCCAGTCGATCGGTTGGTGACCGATGCCGCTCACCAAGTGCTCGAAGGCGTGTCGGTCGAGGACACCGTGCATCTGCTGGCTCGACACGGCGACGTGCTCGCGAGCTACAGCCTCAACCAATATCAAGCTCCGAACGAAGCGACGATTACCGTGATCTGCGAACGAGGCACCGTTCGTTGCGAGTTCCACGAGAATCGCTGGCGCTGGATGATGGCACCCAGCGGCGAATGGCGTGACGAGTCGATCGCGCCGCTTGAACGCGATACGTTGTTCATGCTTCAAGCTCACGCATTCCTGGACGCCGTTGAGCAGCGGACGTCCTTCGTGTGCTCGCTCGAAGAGGGGTTGCAGACTTTGCGAGTGAATCTCGCAGCGCTGCAAAGCGTGGAAAAACGAACATGGCAAGCGATGTCACGCGACGTGTGACGGAAGTCTGGGAGGCGGCATGACGGAACCAACGATCCAACAACTCTTCGATCTCACCGGCAAGGTGGCGTTGATCACCGGTGGAACGGGTCATCTTGGTTCGGCGATGTCGCGCGCGTTGGCCGAGGCCGGCGCGTCGGTCGTGCTCACGAGCCGATTTGTCGAGAAGGCAGAGGCCGCCGCTGCCGCGCTGCCTCGGCACGGCCAGACGAAGCATTTTGGCAGCGCGCTCGATCACATGCAGCCAGAGCAACTGGCCGGTCAGTTTGCGCGCGCTGTTGAATTGGCGGGACACGTCGATGTGCTCATCAACAACGGCAACGAAGCTCAGCCGTGCGATTGGACCAACGTGACTCCGGAGCAATTCACGCGCTACTTGGCGAATGCGACGGGCTACTTTGAGTTGTCTCGACTGATGCGGCAGCACGTCGTTGATCGACACGCGGCGGCGAGCATCATCTTGCTGGGCTCGATGTACGGCGTCGTGGGTTCGTACCCGGATGCCTACGAAGGGGTCTGTGCCGCCAGTCCGGTGGCGTATCACGCGCTCAAGGGTGGCATCGTCCAGATGACTCGGCATCTCGCCGCGTACTGGGCGAAGGACAACATCCGAGTCAACTGCCTCAGCCCCGGCCCGTTCCCGACCGACAAATCTCCCGCAGAAATGGTCGAGCGGCTGAGCACCAAGCTACCCATGAAACGGATGGGCCGGCCGCAAGAACTGAAGGGGGTGATCGTGTTCCTCGCCAGCGAGGCGAGCAGTTTCATGACCGGCCAAAACTTGATCATTGATGGCGGCTGGACCGCGTGGTGATGTGATGTTATTCGCTGACAATTTGGGACTGACCGGCGACGGCTACCGAGATCGGCAAGATGAGCTTCCGGGCCTGGTTCAAATCGCGAGATTTTCAGGTAGCAGGC